>SDWK01000140.1 GCA_004195335.1 Shewanella sp. | reverse complement strand
TGGTGCGGTGGTCGTTTTTGACGGAGAGATTATCGGCGGGGGATACAACCTGCGCGAAACCTCTCAGGATCCAACGACCCACGCCGAGATGATCGCCATCCGGCAGGCAGCACAGCACCTGGGAAGCTGGAGGCTGCTGGACTGCACCCTCTATGTGACCCTGGAACCCTGCACCATGTGCATGGGGGCCATCATCCTCTCAAGGATTCCCCGTCTGGTCTACGCCAGCCGTGACCCCCGGGCTGGAGCCGTCGGTAGCATCTACGACTTCTCCAAGGATGAGCGCTTCAATCACCGCGTCGAGGTGACCGAAGGGGTGATGCAGGAAGAATGCAGCGCCCTGCTCAGCGGTTTCTTCCGGAATCTGCGGTCGAAGAAGAAGGCAGCGAAAAATGCTGCCATCACAACTGAATAAAGTTTGGAGGGGTGTCCGAGAGGCCGAAGGTGACAGACTCGAAATCTGTTGTGGCGCAAGTCACCGGGAGTTCGAATCTCCCCCCCTCCGCCATAGAAAACAAGGGGTTAGCTCGAAAGAGCTAGCCCCTTGTTTTGTTTTAAATCGCTTCGTGGTACACTCTTGGCACACTTTTCAGCAAGAAATTGCGGCAAAAGACAGGAGGGGATAACTCATGGCAACAATACAGACCCGGAAGTCATCTGACGGGAAAGTGAAGTATCGGGTGCTTATCCGACTGCGGGGGTATCCTCCCCAGTCTGCAACTTTTGACCGAAAGACTGATGCTAAGAAATGGGCTCAGGATACCGAGTCAGCGATTCGAGACGGTCGCCATTTCAAGACGGCAGAAGCCAAGAAGCATACGCTTGCCGATCTGGTGGATCGGTATGTTGAAGACGTATTGCCGACAAAACCCAAGATGCAACAGCAGCAAGGGGCGCAGCTTCAATGGTGGAAAGATGAGTTGGGTCATCGTCTACTTTCGGATATTTCCCCAGCCTTGCTTGCTGAATGTCGGGACAAGCTTCTAAAGGGGAAGACATACCGGGGAACGCAGCGCTCACCTTCGACGGTTGTACGATATATGGCAGCCCTCTCCCATGCCTTTAGTGTTGCTGTAAATGAGTGGGGCTGGTTTGAAGCGAATCCATTAAATAGGGTAAGGAAACCAGTCGAGCCAAGGGGCAGAGTTCGTTTTCTTGGTGAGGATGAGCGAGACTGTTTGCTGGCCGCTTGTCGGGAAAGCTTAAATGCTTCCCTCTATCCAGTTGTGTTGCTGGCGATCTCTACTGGGATGCGACAGGGGGAAATTTTGGGCCTGAACTGGGAAGATGTGGATTTCGAACGAAGGCGCCTCATTCTTCACGAGACAAAAAACGGTGAGCGAAGGGCGGTTCCTCTAGTGGGTTTGGCTCATGATGTTCTTCGGAGTTTTTCAAAAGTGCGCCGCATTGATTCCCTGCTAGTTTTTCCAGGAAAGGGTAAAGGAGGTGGTGCCAGTATTCGCAACGCATGGGACGACGCATTGAGTGTGGCCGGGGTAGAAAACTTTCGCTTCCACGATCTGAGGCATACAGCTGCATCCTATCTTGCAATGAATGGAGCCACACTTGCTGAGATTGCCGAGGTGCTAGGACATAAAACTCTGTCTATGGTTAAGCGATATGCGCATCTTTCAGAGGCACATACTGCTGGTGTTGTTGAGCGAATGAACGAGAAGATTTTTGGAGGAGGGTGAGCATATGAGTTCGGAGCTTTGTTGGGAAAAAGCGAAAACAGAGATAATGGCAGCATCTGAAGATCAGATAATTGCCTTAGAGAATGAGGTAAATGTTGCACGTTCTGCCTACCTGACCAAGGATGACTGTATCCTATGGGCTGCAAGAGCTTATTGGACAGCATGGCAAGGCTCACACCTTCTTTTTAATCTGGACAGCCAAAAGGCGTTTTCACTTGAGCGTGGTGGACGAGCCGACACACGCACCCTAGCGGCTAGAGTTAGCTTAATTATGGATGCATACTCCCAGAGATATCGTCTGGGAGAAATTGAAATGCTCACGGTTCCCGGTAATGACATAGACCACATAGAAGCATTTGGTAGAGACACGGAACAGATTGTGGTGCGCCCGAAAGAGCTTCTGGAATGGGCGAAGTCTAAGGGGCTTCCGATTCCTGTTCATTTGTGGTCGGCTGTATTCGGCACCGAGCAGTCTGCAGAAGGTCAAGAGCTAGAGAGTGCGCCAAAGTCGAACTACTTGAAAAGGAGCGGTGACTTTTGGGAGATCCGGTACGGAGAAAGTACTCTCTCCGGTATCAAGAATATGGTTGGATTGACTTATCTAGCGGAATTATTGCGGGTGCCCAACCAGGAGATCCATGTCCGAAAGCTTTCCTCTATTGTCTCCGGGAGTGCTAGGGACGACCGAGCTATGGAGTTCGAGAGAGGTTCGCAGGAGGAATATGGATCTATGGGAATGTCGCTCTGCGGGGACTCAATCCCGGATTCCGTGTTGGATAAGCAGGCATCGAAAGCTTACAAAGAAGAGCTTGATAGGTTTGAGATCTTGATTGAGCAAGCCGAGGATACATATAACGATGTCGAGGTTGAGAGCCTAAAGCGACAGAGGGATTTTGTGCGCAGTCAATTGTTGTCGGCTATGGACCATAAGGGCCAATCTAGGAACTTTAACGATGAGGGCGAAAAGGCTCGAAAGAGAGTTCAAAAAAACATTTCTGCTCTGCTTAAGAAAATTGAAGAAATTGAGCAGAGTAAATATAGAGATAAAAAAGTATCAGCATACCTAAGTAAATCAATAAAGACAGGTTATTCATGTACTTACATGTCGTCTGAAGCTGAAGCCTGGATTGTTGAGAAATAAAAAAACATAAAAAATCAGATGCTACCCTAAAAGTAGCGTTGCTACCTAAAAAGTCGCGCCATCCCTTGTAACAGGTATGACCCGGCTTTTTTCACTTTTGTGAAACCCCCTTGAAAGAGCCTTGCCGGGCCAACCTTTCAGGGGGGTTTTTCGTTAGGAGAAAGTAAGAATATGGAAAGCAGTCAGAAGTGCCCTACTCGTCTTATTCCCGTCACACGCTGGAGTGAGTATCACATCTGGCCACCGATTGGAGGATTGCGCCATTTGGTATTTTTTGGCGACAGGACCGGGTTTTCGACGTGTGTGGTTCGCGTAGGCAAACGTGTACTGATCGACGAAGAGAAAGCTCTGGCGTACTTCCGCAACAACGGCAAGTCCATCTAATCCCAAACCAAAACATAAGGAGAAAAACAATGACTGAGAAGAACACTGAAATGACTGAACTGGAAATGTTGAAAGCTGAAATTGCCGTCCTGAAGGCTCGTGAAAACGTCACGAAACGAATCAAGAAAAACATGGAAGTGGTGCCTGATATTCGGGAGCGGCTTGTTCTTTTGTACAAGAAGAATGAGCTGGAAAAAATCGCTCCTGATATCGACGTGCTGGCTGCAATGGACATCCATAACCTCAGGAAAGTTGGAAAAGAACGGGCAAAGTTCACTGTCCAGAAAAATGAAATCCAGGAGTGGATTGTCATGGAGAAAGAGCAGGCGGAAATGACCATTAAGGTCTTGGAGGACCGCCTTGAGGCCAAGAAAAAGGGTTCAAGTGCATCGACCAAACCCGCCGCTGCCACTGGAGAGCTGAGTGAGGGTAAGTCGAAGAGCACTAAGTAATTACGCTGGATAGTAGTCAGACGGGGAAGCTCTGGGCCGACAACCCAGGGCTCCCCTAGCGCTTCCGTGGGATTATAACTGCTGGGGTGAGCTGTTGAGCCCGTAACGCTGGTGCCCTGAGAGCAAAAGTGTGTCTGATTGGTGCTGCTGGTATCTGTAGTCTTGTTGGTGTTGGAAATTGCGTCTGAGGCCTATAGATAGAGGGCTTACGTAAGCGACAAAGGTACTAAAAAGCATCGGTTCAAATCAACCAGCCAGAACAGCCCACTAAGGCCCATATCAGATTTCAAATTGGCTCAGCGGAAAATTAGGACTGTAGGAATATAGGAGTCCCTTCCTGAGGAGGGCTATTTACTACCCCAGGGGTCTTTTCTGAGTGCATATAACTACCACTACAGACCAGCTAAATACTGGTAAGTCATAGGGGGTTCTACTGAACCAAACCTACTCCTGTTATTAGCAGGTATAGCTGAGGCATAAAGCCAGACAGCAATAACCTAATAGTGGAGAATAGTGATGAATTATCAGGATCAAAATTGCCAGTGTGGCAATAACGGAAAGATGGATAGGCTACTTAATCAATTGAGAGTGGCTGAAATTTTGAGTGTTTGTCCCAAGACTCTTGAGTATTGGCGTTGGAAAGGTGGAGGACCTGTATATATCAAGGTGGGCAAGCTTGTTCGTTATCGCGAGTCTGATGTGCAGGCATACATAGAACAATTAGCATGTGAATCTTGATCATGCATAAAAGAAAAAACCCGCTCTGCGCAAGCGGGTCTAAGAATATACGTTATAAGGAGAATCGGCATGGATTCTAGTTTGTTAATAACCGAGAAGGTTGATGATGTAGAAGAGAATGCGGTGGTGACCGCTGTTGGAAAGTATATTGAACAAGGCCTTAGTGTTTTTCCTGTTAAGGGTGAAGGAAAGACCCCATTGGTGGCCTGGAAGCCGTACCAGGAGCGCGTGGCGAACAATGAGGAGTTGGGGGCATGGTTTGCTTCTGGAATTGCTAATGTTGGGATTGTTACCGGTGAGCTTTCTGGTGTCATTGTATTAGATTTTGATACCAATGAAGCATGGCAGGAAGCCATTAATCTAGGCATGCCAGAGACTCCATTGGTTGAAACCTCAAGAGGATTTCATGCCTATTTCAAGCATCGCCCAGGTATCAGAAATGATCAGCATGGTCAGGTGATTGCTGGTATGGATATTAGGGGTGAAGGTGGCTATGTGGTTGCTCCTCCATCAGTCCATGAAAGCGGTGATGTTTATAGCTGGTTTGATGGTAAGAGTTTTGATGATGTGCTGTTAGCTGAACTGCCAGACTGGGTCGTAACGCATGTCGTTGAGAAGCCTGTCTTGGAAGAACTGGAAGGTGGAGTTGGTAGCGGTGAGCGCAATGAGACTCTTGCTCGCTTAGCTGGATCTTGGGTTAAGGAGATGGGTTTTGCTGAGGTTGTTACTAAGGCTCTTGAATGGAATGAAAAGTGTGAACCACCTTTGGATGAGTTGGAGGTTGAGAAGGTAGCAAAGAGCATCTGGGAGCGTGAGCATGCTGGCTTGCCTGAAGACATCGGGTTGGCAGATTGGGATGAGCCTGTGTTGTTTGGTGCTGGTGATGTTCCAGATATTGAAGCGAGTTTGCTACCTGGTTTCTTGGGTGATTATGGAAAAGCCGTAAGCCGCTATACGCAAGCACCTGAAGCATTATCTGTGATGGTTGGCTTATCGGTGGTTGCTACCAGTTTGCAGAAGAAGTTTGTTGTGAGCCCGTTTGGAGACAGTGAATATGTAGAGCCGTTGAACCTGTGGACGGTGACAGCCCTGAAGCCTTCTGAAAGAAAGACACCTGTATTCAACTTAATGACCAAACCTCTTAAGCAGTGGGAACGTGATCAACGTGAGGCCCTAGAGAGTGAGATATCAAGGATCAATACAGAGCGAGATATTGAACTTAAGCGAGTTGAAGCACTGAAGCAGAATGCGGCAAAAGCAGAGGATGATGGCGACCGAGATGAAATTAAGCAGAAGATAGCAGGTATCCTATCTGGGTTGGCAGAAGAAATCCTTCCTCCAAGGCTTTGGACTGCAGATGTGACCCCTGAACGTCTCCAGCAATTGCTCGTGGATCATGATGAAAAAATGTCCTTAATGAGTGATGAAGGTGGAATCTTTGAGGTTCTGTCTGGGATGTATGCTAACGGGAAAATCAATGTTGATGTTCTGCTTCAGTCCTATTCTGGAAGTGCGGTTAGGATTGATAGGGGCAGTCGCAGCGCTTACCTTGAGAGTCCTGCATTGACGTTTGGATTAACTGTTCAACCTGGAATATTGAGGGGCTTGGGCCAAGGTGCAAAGAAGAAGTTTCGTGACAATGGAATGCTTGCACGGTTCCTATACTGCATTCCTAAAGGTACGGTTGGTGCTCGTAACGTGCGTAACAGATATACGATCCTACCAAGGGCAAAGCAGGAATATGAAACCGGTATCAACCGGCTGCTTAACTTAACGCCCAATACTGATGCTGATGGTAAATCTCTACCTCACGTACTGAGGGTAAGTGCTGATGCACTTGAGGTCTGGTACGATTTCTCTCAAGAAGTTGAAGATAGGCTGGGTGATGATGGCGAGCTGGAATCTTTGGCTGATTGGGGTGGGAAGCTTGCCGGTAATGCATTGCGTATCGCTGGTAATTTTCATGTAGCCAAAGGCAGTGATGTTTCTATGGAGATAGATGCAGAAACGATGGCAGAAGCCACGAACCTGTGTCGTGCCTTGATCCCTCATGCTAAGGCAGCATTCAATGATATGGGTAAGGATGAAGATGTTAGCGACGCTATCAAGGTATACGAGTGGATCTTGAAGGTAGGCGATAGAGAGTTTAGCAGGCGTAATTGTCAACGTGCTATGCAGAGTCGGTTTAGTTCTAAAGAGTTGGAGCCAGTGCTCTCCGAGTTGGTTGATAGGAATATTGTTCGCAGTGCTGGTGTGAAGACTGGTCCTGGTAGAAAGTCTGATCAGTATGAAGTTAATCCGGCAGTATTCAGGAGTTGATTTGTCAGTTTTGTCAGTTTTGTCAGTTTTGTCAGTTTTGTCACAATTGTCATATGTCATTCATATGGTGATTGTGACAGGCAGGGTCTGAGTGTTATGCAGAGTGTTAATGTCAATGTAGTCATATAATTAATATATTATAAAAATATAAATTATAATGGTAATACTAAAAACAAGATATACGTTCCTCCACCGTAGCGCTGACAGAATTATTTCTTGAATCTAACCCTTGTGACAATATGACAAAAGTGACAAAACCCCCGTAGAGTCACAAAAGACTTAGATCACAGGCTCAATATCAACATAAATAATGCTCAACCTAACTACATAGTAATGTCCCTCAGGGCTTCACAGCTCAGGGGGCTCTTACAATAGCGAGCAATCATAGTAGGGCCTCTGCCGACACTCTATACTAGGCAAACAATGTTTGGAAAATGTTAACCTGCTGTTTTATTGACACTATTTAATGGACTAGGTATATTGCATATCTTACGAAGAGGCAAAGCTGGAGCAATCCAGTGACGCAAAGCCAAGGGCCCGCTTAGGATAGCCTGGTTGTCGAAGAGGGGACGTAGTATTCAGTGCTCATCTTCATTATGGAGATGGGCTTTTTGTTTATGGAGGAGAGTGTGATGAAGAAGTTTGTTTGGTTGATGATAGCCGTTATGATCGCCTTAGTGTTTGCTGGAAATGTCAGTGCTGACACAAAAAAGGATGATGCCTTTTTGCTTGGTGCAGAAGTTGGATTTATTAACTTCCTTAAGGATTACCTCGCTAGTGGTGGAAATATAAATGCCCGCGAAGATACATATAACAAAACCCTTTTACATGTTGCTGTTCAGGGACCGTATAAGGCTGTTGAGGGAGCGCATAAAGAAGTTGTTATGTATTTACTGTCATCTGGAGCGGAGGTTAATGCAAGGGATTCTTCGTTGGGCCATTGAGGGTACTCTGCTCTGGCAAGCAGACGGTCTGAGTTCTCCGCCAGTAGTGGAAGATGCACTCAGGGCGTACAAATCAGAAATGGACGTACTCACGGATCTTCTTGAGACTGAGAGTGTTACGTCTCCTGGGTGCCGTATCAAAAAATCAGAACTGAGGGCCGTCTACGTTAAGTTCTGTGAGCGTAATGGTTCAAAACCGTTGTCTAATATCAAGCTGAAGCAAGAGCTTATTCTCCGTGGACTCCAAGAACTAGATTATTCTGACGGTTCATATTGGATGAACCTTAGTCTCCGTAGGGATTCTAGTGGTGTCAATGGTGACAGTGGTGCTAATTCGGTAAACCCCTCTACGTAAGAGAAATAATAGTGGACTTAGGCAAAAGTAGACCACTCTGACCATGGTGAGCCTACGTTGAGTCAGTAGCACCAAGTACATATTATAGAATCACAGCTGATAGCGGTTCAGGAGCCAGGACAACTGGAGCCTGAGCCGCTTTCTCTTTATGTACTGTCAAACAAGAAGTACGGACGTACATTTACTGAGAAATAAGAACATATCACATTAATAACGTGGACAATGCAAGGCGGCATTGTCTCCAGTACTGAAAATCTACGACCGTAGACTATTGGTGCGTATGCCAAATCGCTTTATCACCTACTGGAAGACGTCAATGTTTCTCGCAAGTGAAATCACATCTAGCAGAGATTTATTTTATCTGTGGTCCTTGAGTGGTTAATTGCATATAATTGCCCTCCCTTACTGTTTTGCCGCTGGAGCCTACCTATGTCTGCCTTTCTTAAGTTAACCGTACTGGTGTCAATTCTGGGACTCCTAGCACCCTTTCCGCTACTGGCATCAGATATCAATTCGCCTAACCGCAATACGAGCATTACCTCTTTCAATAAAGCCAAGAAATTACTCCTCAACGAGGTCTATATCGACCAAGACAAAACCTTCTACTGCGGATCAACGTTCAACCGAGAGAAGCAAGTCACCCACACTAGAGGCTACCAGCCTAGGAAAGAGAGCAAGAGAGCCTACCGTTTAGAGTGGGAGCATGTCGTACCAGCTCATGCCTTTGGGCAGAGCTTCCCTGAGTGGCGAGAGGGACATCCAGATTGTGTGGACTCAAAAGGTAGGTCTTTCAAGGGTAGGAGATGTGCTGAGAAAGTGAATATTGAGTTTCGGTATATGCAAGCGGACATGCATAACCTCGTGCCTGCTATCGGTGAACTTAATGGCCTACGGAGTAACTACAGCTTCGCAATTATTTCAGGGGAAGCCAGGGCTTTCGGAGTCTGTGATATGGAGATCGAGAACAGAAAGGCTGAGCCTCCACCGAAGGTCAGAGGTGATATTGCGCGTACATATTTCTACATGGATGCTGCTTATCCCGGTAGGGGAATTGTCAGCAATAAGAACAGAAAGCTTTTTGACGCCTGGGACAAGCAAGACCCTGTTGATGTTTGGGAGTGTGAAAGGGCATTTCGTATAGGACGGGTTCAGGGTAACGAGAATCCCTATGTTGAGCAAGTCTGTCAGTAGCGCCTACCTGAGCATTGGGATTCAAAACCAAATCACAGGCTCTCAAATACTGTAG
>SDWK01000526.1 GCA_004195335.1 Shewanella sp. | reverse complement strand
AAAATAAATTGCTGATAGAGAATGATTATCTGTGCCGCAGGCGAATAAGCTTCGAAGAATTTGAGAAGCAGATCGGCAATGATCAGACCACGGGTGTCTTTATTTTTGTCGATCAGTTACCGGATCTGGCCGCTACAGGGGGTTTAAGGCTACCCACCCTAATACTACCGGAACTTGGGAAAAAAGAACTCGGGAGTGTTGCTTTTAAATTATTCAATAGAAACAATCTGGATGATTTTGAAAACAGTTTGATTCTTAACCGAGCGACTTTTGAACTCAGCACTCTGTCTGAAAAAAACAAGGGCAAGTGCAATATACATCAACAAGCAACACCGTTGCCGGACAGCATCGATCCAAAGACAATACGCAGCTTCATTGGCCGGGCTGATGACCTTGAGCAGATCTGTCGCAAAGTGTTGGCCTTGGAAGAGGAGGGTGGCGTATTAACAATCAAGGGTGCTGGTGGCATCGGCAAGACCACCACCGTAAAAAAAATCGCAGTTGCCTTGGCTGAGCGTGGATATTTCAAGGGCGGGATAAGTTTTGTTGACTGTGAACCCGTTAGCGACGGCCAGCAGTTCAAATATAAGGTTGCCAGTGCATTCAATTTGGAGCAAGCGGAGGATCTTCGTCAGCATCTACGCGATCAACACGATGGGTTGTCACGGCTGATCATCCTAGACAACTTTGAAACGCTCCTCTACCTTGATGACCATCAAACGATTAAAGCCTTGTTGGGTATGGTCTGCGACTACGCCACCATCGTGATCACCTCGAGAGAACGGCTACAAATCGATGGCGAAACTGTTTATGAAATGCGTCAGTTCACCACTGACGAAGCAGTTGAACTCTTTAAATCCGCACTCGATCAGCATGAAATTACACCTGATGAACTAACCTTGTTACGTCAGGAGATTATCGAAAACTTGTTGGATAATAACCCCTTGGCGATTAAATTGATCACCGGCAATATGCCGAAGGGCAAGAGTTTTGAGGCGTTAAAAAAAGAGCTAGAAACCGACCTATTTAGCAAGATCAGTGATAGTGAACTAGAGGTTTTTGACGATAGTTCCGATATAAATATTTCCAGGAAAAAATCAATATACGGCTCTATCCTCTATTCCTACAACCATTTGACCAGTAATGAACAGAGAGCCTTTGAACTGTTGTCGCTGTTTCCCGACGGTGTCGACTTGGAGACGTTTAAGCGGCTAACACATGATCAGAAAGACCCAAAAGACCGTAGCAAACGTGAACTAGAACCGCTGATGATTACGGATAAAACCATCAAGGCCTTAGAAAACAAATCGATGATCGAAAACAACAGCGGCCATATCAAATTGCAATCCATAGTAGGTAAGTTTGCTGATGCGCAGCTACAACAGCGAGAGAATATTACCCGTTATTATCGAAATGCTTTTGATTATATCAGCTGGCTAGCTACAGCCTTGGTGGGGCTTCGTGAGTCTCACGAAATACGCGCCCTAGGACTTTTCAATAGCAATCAGGGTAATTTTTTAAAAAGTATCGCCTATTGTGACAAGGTTGATATTGATAAATTAGAGGTAGTGAATTATTTGAATGATTTATCCTCGCTTTTTGTTTCAATTTGCTCTCTGGGTGGTTTTATACGCGAGCTCTCGGCTAGAGCCAATATCTTTCAAGGTGAAGCGCGGCTGTGTGTTGATGTGGTATTGATTCATTCTCGGTATTTTGACGGTGATTTTAAGGGTGCTTTTGCTGAGCTACAACAATTAGTACCACTGGATACATTGGATGCATTCAATAGGTCAAAAGACAGTAATAAATGGTTGTCTGGCACTGTCCTCAATATGTACGAGATGGAAGGTGAGGCGCTGTATTCGATAAAATACGAAGCTAAACATAAGGTCCACTTGCGGGGATATTCAGGCGCTTTATTTTGCGTTGGCGAATATAGTCTTCAATTAGTAGAGAGTTGCCCTGTAGATTTTACATCCTTAGAAATTCGTTTCAATATAGGGTTGCTAACACTTGATGCGATCGACGACTATATAGCCGGGCTCTACGATAAAAGACACTTGGAAAGGATGCAGGTATCTTATACCCGCTCTAAACTGGTGCCACTGGATCGGCATGAGATTGAAGCCTTAGTTACTGTTAACCCATATACCAGAGGGATAAAATGGTTGATGTTGGCCTTTGTCGAGCCGGATGGCATCAAGGCCAGTGACCTTTATCAGAAAGCAATCAATAAACTCGTTCATATCAAATATTATTATGTAGAAGCTCTGTATTATTACGCCAAATTCTTGCAAATATTTAATCCGAAGGGGTTTGACGGCTTTTATCAGCAGGGTCGCGATCTAGCGCAAAAACACCACTACCGCTTTTTGCAATATCGTTTTGAACAATTACTTAAACCCACGGGCAGAGCCTATGACCCTTGCGACTACCCGTTGCCGAATAATGAAAATTTCACGGACTATATTAATTTTTTAGCCCAACATAACAAACAGAAAGATAGGTAGTTAGTCGCCCGTTTAATAAAGGCCAATAGTAGAGTGGGCAGCCCTTGACAGCGGACAAGCTTAACGCAAAGGCGATATACTAGGAATCTGTCGGACTTTCCCGTTTTTAAGAAGGAAATTAGGGACACTTCCCTATTCC
>SDWK01000263.1 GCA_004195335.1 Shewanella sp. | reverse complement strand
GTGTATCGCTGGCCCTGGTCTGGCCCGGGGCTATCTGAATGACCCTGAAAAAACCGCTAAGGCCTTTATGCAAAACCCGCTGAGTAACTCAGATGAGCGGATCTATAAAACTGGTGATCTGGCCCGCCTGTTGCCGGACGGCAATCTGGAATATCTCGGCCGGAAGGATAGACAGCTAAAGTTCATGGGATACCGGATCGAGGCAGGAGAGGTTGAGCAGGCTCTTTTATCGATACCCCATGTCAAGGATACGGCCGTAGGTCTGGTTGAATCAAAGTTGAACGAGGGGGTGCTGGAGTTGGCGGCATTTTGGGAAACTGAAGGGGAGATCGATATTGCGCTCATTTCTGCGGAGCTTAGAAGGAGGTTGCCAGGTTACATGATCCCCAAGCGGTTTATTCGTGTTGAAAAGATACCTCGTTGTGAGCGTGGAAAGATAAAGCTGGATGGTCTTATGAAATATTATCAGGCGATATGAGCGGGGGCGAAATGGATAAACGTACAGTACTAAGAACCCTCAATATGCTGAAAGAGCTAAAGGGACCAAATACATTTTATGATCTCCATGTGCACCCATTTGAGGTGATGTATAAGCCTTTTGAGTATAGCCCCTCGTCTGTTGACAATGGCCTGTTCAGCATCGGTTCCTCTGGGTATGTAGCCCCGCAGGTTGGTGATGTGAACTTAGGAAAGGTTGAAGGTAAGGCGGAAAGGAAGTTCGAGCAAAAGCTGAGAGCGAAAGCCACACTCCTGAATGCGAGGCGAATTTATACTCATACCGGACCGAAGGTTTTGGGTGACCAGATGGAGCTGTGCGCGATAGATAAGGCTCTTCTCCTCCCGATTGTGGTGGACGAGGACTCTGGTGCCGGACAGCTGAGGTCGATGAAGGAGATGTTTGGTGCGGATGACCGGTTTTCATTCGGCTATTGCCTGCCTAATAATATACCGAACGATAAAATCGCAGCTGATGTGAAAAGGGCCAAGGATGAATACGGAATCAAGGTCTTGAAAATTCATCCAGCCGTAACCGGCATAGATCTTTCCAGCCCGAAGGGGATAGCCCGGGTCGAATCTATTCTTGATGCTTCTAAAAAGTCCAAGCTGAAAGTGATCATTCACGGCGGTATGAGCCCCGATTGTAAAAACAGGCAGGCCGCATCATACGGAACGGTCAACAACCTGCAGCATATCGATTGGTCGATAACGCCTGAAACGGTTGTCATAGCTCACTGCGGTTGTTTTGGTCATTCTGCTGGGGAGGCGCGGGAGACTGTTCTGCCTATCATTGAGCAACTTCTTGGATGGTATTCAAATCTGGCTGTGGATACCTCTGGGATCGGGTTTGGGACGCTTTGCCAAGTTTTGACGAATATTGATTCGCAAAGAATCATGTTTGGGTCCGATTCTCTTTATGAACAGCAATGGGCAGCCATTGTAAAGTTGTGGTGTGCTTTGGAGCGATGGGTGACAAAACCCGAAGAAGAATTACTTCGAATCGTGAGTAATAATCCTGCCAATTTTCTTTGCGTGGAGAAAGGCAATGCTCGAAAAGTTCGTGGTCTGGTCACGCCAGACTATCGAAGTGGTGGTGGGCCAGGGAATTTCACCCATCCTTGAATTTTGCCTTTACTTGATTGGTGAGGTTCTTAAGCACTGTGATTCTTGCTGTCGTGGTTATACTTTTTAGACATAATGATTTTGTTGATCAGGTGATGTGATTTATATACATAGGGGGTATGACATGAAATTGGTCGTAACAATAGACGTGGAAGAAGATGATTGGGGAGGTTATGAACCAACAGGGCATACGCTAGAAAATATAAAGAGTATTCCACCCCTGCAGGCCATTTTTGATGAATACGATATAAAACCTACCTACCTGATTAACCACCCGGTTGCGAAAGATAGCTATTCCATAGACCTGTTTAAAACATATTGTTCGGCGGGGCAGTGTGAAATCGGTATGCATTGTCATCCGTGGAACACCCCCCCTTTTGAAGAAGATTGCAACGCTTACAATAGTATGATGTCCAATTTGCCTGAAAAGCTGCAATTCAAAAAACTCAAGGTCCTTAAAGAGACTATCGTTGAGAACCTTGGGGTGGCACCAGTCTCTTATCGTGCAGGTCGTTGGTCTTTCCATGAAGGGAGCGCAAGAGCATTGGTTGAGTTGGGCTTCAAAATAGATACGTCTGTAACGGCCTACACGGACTGGTCTAGTTATCATGGCGTTGATTATACTGAGATTTCTCCAGAACCCTTCAGGTTTCATCCAGGGGATATATTTTCAGAAGTCCCCGATGGCAGCCTTTTACAGGTGCCGGCTACGGTCGGTTATCTGCAAAGTTCTTTTGCGCGTTCAAATAAGCTGGATAATTTTTTGGGAGGAGGGATGGGTAGGAGGTTAAGGCTGAAAGGCATATTTAGTACGTTGGGTATTTTGAATAAGGTATCGTTATCCCCCGAACAAACATCTGCTGAAAACATGATTAAATTAGTAGATGTCATGGATGAAAATGGGTTTTCGGTATTGAACATGTTTTTTCATTCGACTTCGCTGAAGCCGGGTTTGAGCCCATTTGTTGAGAATGAAAATGATAGGCGCGGGTTTTATCGAAAGATAGAGGAAGTATTGCAATATATTAAATA
>SDWK01001055.1 GCA_004195335.1 Shewanella sp. | reverse complement strand
TAGGAGCAATAACCATGACCACCAATAGACCCAAGACCATCAGGCTCAAGGCAATCAAAGCAGTATGGGAGACAATCACAATCAAGGAACCACTGCCTGACTACCTCGTTAAGAGCAGAAAAATATCCTCATCGAGAGAGGTCTATGAGTTGTTCCGCTACCTTGACCAGGAGTCCAAAGAGCACTTCCTGTGCCTGCACTTGGACGCAAAGAACAAAATCCTATGTGTTGACATGGTCGCAACGGGCTCATTGAGCAGCTGTACAGTGCACCCCAGGGAAGTCCTGAAATCATGCCTGCTGTCATCCTGTGCATCAATCGTCTTTATCCATAACCACCCCTCAGGTGACACCACACCAAGCACAGAAGACATCGAGATTACCAGAAGGCTCAAAGAGGGAGCAGATATTCTGGGGCTGAGAGTTCTGGACCACGTCATTATCGGTGAGGGGGACTATGTGTCTTTCGCCGATAAAGGCCTTTTGTGAGAGGGGGCCGCTATGTCCGTATATAAGAGGGGCAGCAAGGGCGTGTTCTATATGAATTTCACCGTGAACGGAAAGAGGGTATTTCGCTCCACTGGAAAGTTCACCAAGCGAGAAGCTAAGCTCGTAGAGGCCTCTGAAAAGAAGAAGATACTGAATGAATCTCAGCTGACTCCACAAGAGAAAGGAGCCAGAACGTTACTGCTTGATGCAATACAGGAAACCTATGACGCCAAGTGGAAGGACGGCAAGGACTCAATGCGTTCATACCGCAGAGCAATCAACCTATCTGACATCATAGGCAATGTTCCCTTATCACAAATCACAGAGGAGGCAGTCTCCAAGCTCATCAAAGCATTGGAGAAAAAGAAGTCCTCAGTCGCTACCGTTAACCGCTACCTCGCATCCCTTAAAACAATCCTCAAGCACAAGAAGCAATCCACGGATCACATCAAGCTCAAGAAAGAGCGTAACGGCAGAATCAGAACGGTAAGCAAAGAGGAGGAATCAACGGTAGTCGAACGGCTAAGACAGGCCCCCGAAGGCAACAAGCGGTCCTATTACCCTGAGGTAGGCGACTTGGTAGAGGTGTTGGTTGATACGGGTATGCGGCTTTCAGAAGCATTGAGTATCAAATACGAGGACATCAATTTCACTGCTGGCCTTATTTCCATCTGGATCAACAAAGGTGACAGACCTCGCAGCCTCCCCATGACCAGAAGAGTTAGAGACATCCTTACCCGCAGGCAGCTAGGGGAGTCATCAAGGGTCTTCACTATCAAAGACCACCAAGCTCAGTCAGCCTGGACATGGGTACGTAAGCAGATGGGACTGGAGGACGATAAGCAGTTCGTGCTCCATGCACTCCGACATACATGCGCCAGTCGACTCGTAAATAAAGGAATTGATTTATATGTAGTGAAGGAGTGGCTAGGGCATAGCACAATACAAGTTACTGAAAAATATGCTCATCTTGCTCCGGCAAAACTCGCATTAGCAACCAAGGCACTAGAAGAGGGGTAGTCCGTATGAGACTAATGTAGTTGACAGCAAATGAGAAATGCGTTAATTGAACGACATCAATTCAATGGAGGGTGTTATGAGTGAGAGCGGTTCGAAAGAAAGTGGATCATGGTTTTCTATTGTTTATGTTGGTGGGGCCTTTATTTCGTTTTGGGTCTTCTTGTTTCAGATAATGGATCACCAGGGCTTTTTCGCAGCATGCTTGAAATTCCCAATTGCATTCATAAAAGCATTGGTGTGGCCATTTTTCCTGTTCTTCTAAACTTCAGGGGCTTTGCATCGATGTTGTCATTGCGATGTAATTCTGTTCCGGTGTGTCTAAGCAAATTTCATACGTGTTTGTAACTATTTATTGAAGGGGGGTACAGCTTTTGCTGTGCCCCTTTTTATTTTCATATCACACTTTCCATCTACGCGGCACAACAAGCAATTCGTTCAACATAGTTTCCGTCATATTTGTGCATCAAGTGTTGGTTAACGCGGACATCGACCTCTACATTGTCAAAGAAATTCTTGGTCACAGCTCGATACAGGTAACTGAAAAGTATGCCCACCTTGCTCCTCATAAGTTGTCAGATGCCGTGGCTGTCCTTGAGAGCCTGTAGGTTCGTAAGGAAATAAGGATTTCATAGAGAGTCGCACTGGTAACGACAGTGCTCATAATGACGGGTGTGATACCTCACTCGCAGAGCTTTTGACTCTGAGGTGGGGCGCAAATAGGTGTCTTGGAAGACGTCTGAGCTTATCTTCGGGCCTGGGGCTGTCAAGGGAGCTTTTCATGGTTGGCAGCCTTAGGCCTGCTTCGCAGGTTCCGCTCCTCGACTATTGATTTGCTTCACAAATCAACACTCTCAAACCGGGGTATGGAAGGCTCTTGCTATGGGTGCCTCTGTGGACTCGCGGAGGTAATGAAACGCACGAAATGACATCAAGTTAGCGTCATTATCGGCGTCAACAAGCTGCAAGTATATGTAATTACGATGGACTGCGGGGACTAGAAATCCTCTCCGAATTGTTGACCTCTTAAAATGAAGTGTGCATAATCATCTACCGTTGTTCCTGGTGGCACTGCTTCAGCTCGCTTAGGTGGCCAGGTGCTTCCTGGCTCTAGGGGTACAGAAGATGATTAAAGCCTTGTCTATGTGG
>SDWK01001053.1 GCA_004195335.1 Shewanella sp. | reverse complement strand
CCTCTCGTTATGCTAGAGTGTGTTGGTGATTAGCCTGCCGCGTTCATCAGTCATTGTCGAAATAGGCATTAGCCTTGGTTTGCTAAGATCTTGAGTAATTTTTTGCTATTAAATTTTTTCAACGGTAAAGATGTAAATTATGAGTTTTGAGCCACACGCAGTGCATAAGCTTTATCAGTATCGTAAAGCGATCTCTACCAAACCCTATGGAGCACGGGGTAAGAACCTTATCCGTTGTGAACTATGTCTACTTGCAGAGGTGTATTGCACCTGTGAATCTCGTACACAGCTTAAATCGAATAATGCTTTCTTATTGATCATGTACGATGATGAAGTGTTAAAACCCAGTAATAGCGGGCGTTTAATCGCCGACCTTATTCCCGATACGCACGCCTTTATCTGGTCACGTACTCAAGCAAACCGAAAAATGCTGGCCTTGATCCAGAGCCCTGAATATCAGCCCTTTGTGATTTTTCCTGGTGAATATGCCTATGACAATCAACCGATAGTCGACAAGGTTATTCCTTCATCAATCGCTGAGGGTAAGAAGCCCTTGTTTATCATGCTCGATGGCAGTTGGCGTGAAGCGATTAGAATGTTCCGTAAGAGCCCCTATTTGCATCATCTGCCGCTATTCTCATTCACGCCGGAGAGTGTGGCTAAGTATGGTTTACGAAAAGGCAGTCGAGATTTTCAATTGGGGACGGCCGAGGTTGCTGTTTTGGCGCTAGGCGCATCGGGTGAGCAAGCTAATGCCGATTCACTCAATGCCTGGTTTGAACTCTTTATTGAGTCTTCTATTTTTAGTCGAAGCCGTAAAAGTACCTCAGATTTAAGCCCTTTGGTGGAGCTGACTCAAGCATTTAAAGCGACGCTAAAATAAAACTTTCTCCAGTCAATTTAGCGACACCTATAGACCGCCCAAAGCGATATATCCCCCAAAGACAGTTCATAAGGTCATCTCTCGAGATTGGCCTTATAAACCAATATAAGTTTAATGCCTTCAGACTCTCAATAATCCAAGTGGACAAGGGACATTAATGTCATAAAAACTGGGATTTACATCGCTTGATAGACATAAACAGATTCAGTCGTCATTTCTCATCATTTCATTAACTCTCTTCTTTCTTTTCCTTGATGTATATAACGCTAAGTCATTACAATGTGCGTAATTGTGTTTACCATAATGGCTTCTGTTGACTCGATTTTCGTTAAGAACGCCAATCTCATTTTTTATTCGGCAATAAAGTAACCGATCACCAAAATTAAATCATGGATGGAACTATGCCTCATTTTCCACAGAGCGCTCAGATTAACCCTCTCGCTAAATTTATAGTCAGTACTTTCAAACACCCCTCAATAGGATTTGCCGTTTTACTTGGCTCGCTTGCTGGCATTAGTGGATGTGAAGAGGTCGCCCCGATAATTATCCCTAAAGCGGTGGTCGTCGAGCAGGTGTCAACGGCCACAGTCCCTCTGTATGGTAATTATATCGGTGTGACTAAAGCTTCATTGGATGTTGAGGTGAGGGCGCGAGTTAATGGTTTTGTCGAAGATAAAAGTTTTGTCGAAGGAAGTGGCGTAAAAGAGGGCTCGATTCTCTATCGAATCGACGATCGTCCCTATGTCGCAGTGGTAAACCGTTTAAAGGCAAATGCGGAGTCCCAGCAGTCGTTATTGGAGAAGGCTCAGCGAGATGTTGCGCGTTTAAAGCCGCTCTATGAGCAAGATGCTGCCAGTCAACTCGATTTCGATAATGCTCTTTCCGTATTGTCGCAAGCTAAATCCAGTTTAGCCGCGAGCAAAGCGCAATTGGATGAGGCACAACTTGAGCTTAGCTACACCTCGATTCGCTCTCCGATCAGCGGCTTCGTCAGTCGCTCTGAAGTGGATATCGGCGCCTTGGTTGGCAGCAATGGTCAGTCTTTGTTAACCCGGGTTAAGCAGGTGGATCCCATCTACGTGACCTTCAATATGTCTGCACTGGATTACCTCAATGCTCGGCGTCGCATGACGAGTTATTCTGAGAAAAAGGATGCCGAGTCAGAGGGTAAGGCCGTCGAAGGCTTTGTTACCATCACACTTCCCGACAACAGTGAATATCGTTATTTAGGTGATGTGCGCTTTACCGATCCGTCTGTGAATCCTGAAACTGGCACGTTTCAGGTGCGCGCCGAGTTGCCCAACCCGGATAAAGAACTGCTTCCGGGTCAATACACCAATGTGCGCATTAAGCTCAATGAAGTGAGCAATGCCATCGTCATTCCTCAAAAGGCCACTCAAGTTGAGCAAGGTGGGGTGTATGTGATGGTTGTCTTACCCGATAACAAGGTCGAAAGACGTTTCATCGTCATCGATCATCAGGGACCTATGGGGGTTGTGGTACAAAGTGGGTTAAAGGCTGGAGAGCTTGTCATAGTCGAAGGCATGCATAGAGTCAGACACGGCCAAATTGCCGAGCCGTTAACGGCAGAGCAATACCATACAAAAGAAGATTCAAAAGAAAAAAGTCAGGCGCTTAAGCAACAAGAATTAGAGCAGATACAGGAGCAAAAGTAATGGCTCAGTATTTTGTTAATCGCCCTGTTTTTGCCAGCGTGATATCCATCGTTATTGTGCTGCTTGGCGTTATTGCCATGTTCCAGTTGCCGATAGAT
>SDWK01000816.1 GCA_004195335.1 Shewanella sp. | reverse complement strand
CACTCATCTATCTAATTTATCGTTACGATCTGCGTTATGTTTGCGCTAATCATAAGGTATAAGCCGATTTTTACTAAGCAGATTGGCGTTTAATATGTGTAAATGGGGACTGAGGCATTGTCGTGAAAACGATATAATTGGGTCTATGAAAGTGTGTACATCGACTAGGAGAGGTAAGTATTGGCTTGGTTTGAATGGAATCAAAGCACTTAATCAAAAACCTATACTTATACCGATTGGTATTATATAGCTTGTTTTACAATGGCTTGCTTAGCAGTGCTAATAATTGGGTTGATAGAGTGTACGTATTAGCTTTTTATCGCATATAGCAGGTAGTTTACGTCAGTGCTATTGGTCACTTTCCACTTTTTAGTCAAAGGGTTAAAACTCATTCCTTCTGCTTTTACGGTACGTAAACCGTGGGGCGTGATCATGCTATCTATCTCTTTCGGTGTAACGAAAAAACGCCAATCGTGAGTCCCTATGGGTAGGTAACGCATCAGATATTCGGCGCCGATAATACCTATCAGGTATGATTTTATTGTGCGGTTTAGTGTCGCCATGATCAGCAATCCACCCGGTTTGAGTAGTTGGCAGCAGGTATTAATCAATGCTTCTTGATCGTCTACATGTTCGATGACCTCAGTGTTGAGCACAACATCATACTGATTAGTCACACTTATTAGCTCTTTCTCTCCAGTGGTTAATAGTGATTCAGCTAAACAATGCCGATAGTTTACCGTCACCGAGTTACTGTGAGCATGCTGCCGTGCAAGGGCTATATTGTGGCTACTGGCATCGATACCACTCACTCTGGCACCTTGCCAGGCTAATGGTTCGCAAAGCAGGCCTGCACCACAACCGATATCGAGCAGTGATAGATCGCTAAAAGGGACATCTTGATTAAGATCTCTTTCGAAATGGTAGGCGATGGCATCCTCTATCGCGATCAACCTTGTCTGGTTAAAGGCTAAGACATGCTTAAATTTTCCTTTAGGATCGCGCCATTCATTCGCTAGTTCATTGAACTTAGCGATCTCCTTCTCTGTATCCAGCGCTGATCTTCTTTCGTTATTCAGGCTTGGGCTTAGGCGGCTTTTATCTAACATGAGGCTAATCGTGGGGTGAATGCTTGTTCTATTATATACGCAATAGTAAGAGTCTGTGGTTTAGCCTAGTCGCTGGAAGGGTGAATGTGTGTGATCTTCGGGTAGGGGATCTTGTCTTTTATCGCTGATATTGAAAGTAATAATACTTATTTTAATGAATAAAAAGCTGTCGAGTCACGAATGACATCGACAGCTTACATTGATATTAGACCTTAAGATCCTTCATCAGATTTTCTAGCACATCGGCTTGGCTGTTTAAGGATTCTATTTCGCTGGCTGTCTGAGTCACCATTAAGGCAACACTTTCTGAACCTGCTCGCACCAGATCCACATCAGAGGCGATATTGTCTGCCACGGCGCCTTGTTCTTCGGCTGCGGCGGCAATTTCAACACTGCGATCGGCGATATATTGGTTCTGACTCGTTATTTCGCTGATGTTCTTACTCACCGACTCCATGAGGGACTCACTGGTTTCGGCTTCCGCGACCGTCTGCTCAATCACCGTAATAAGGCCCTGACTGTTACTCTGCAGTGCCTCGATCATCTTCTGAATTTCTACCGTGGCAGTTTGTGTTCGACCGGCCAGGGTGCGTACTTCATCCGCGACAACGGCAAAACCTCGTCCCTGTTCACCCGCTCGTGCGGCTTCGATAGCGGCATTGAGTGCGAGTAAGTTTGTCTGCTGAGAGATGGCATTAATAGTAGAAACCACATCATCGATCTGCGAAGCACTCGAATCCAAATCTGCCACGGCGCCAGATGCCGCATTAATTTCAGCGGTCAGCTTTTGAATTGCTTTCTGAGTCAATGCTACCTGCGATAAGCCCAATGTTGCGGTTTGTGTCGCTTCACTGGTTTGAGTCGAAGAATCATGGGCATGAGTCGCCACCTCACGAATAGAGGAGGCCATCTGTTCGGTTGCACTGGCCAGTGAATCGATACGCTCCTGCTGTTGGTGGGTTAATTTGCCGTTTTCATTACTACGTTGACGTAACTGAGAACTGATCTGTTGAATAAGGGCGATGGCCTCTTGCGTGGTTTTCACCAACACATGCTCACGTTCCGAAACTCTATCGATCGTCTGGGCTATCAGGTTGAATTCATTACGCGCAGGCGCATAAGCAATACGGGATGCGAGATCGCCATCGGCCAGACGTTTAAGGGCATCGTAAATATTAAAGAGTGCACCACCCATAAAGGTCTTAATGTAATAGGAGCTCATGATGATGAAGCCGATACAAAATAAAATAATGGCGTAATGGCCCAGACCTAAGGTTGAGAAAATACCGGGTAGCGCTTTGGCACTTATAGAAACGTTTGTATTGGGAACGGTTGTGGCGTATTGCCCCCGACTTCCAATCTGTAGGTTGCTGTTAGCGAGAATACCCGACAGCTCATTTTGACTTAATTCTGTTTTAGATATCAGATTAGATACCAAGTGAATTTCTTGCTTTAATTGATGATTTTTCTGATCTTGCTCGGCACTGATTAAAGTGAGGCTAACGATAAGTACTGTCTCTTATACACATCT
>SDWK01000538.1 GCA_004195335.1 Shewanella sp. | reverse complement strand
CCACCGTGTCACGCTTAGTGAGTTCTTCAGTCCAAAAGATATGGTTTGATTCTTAGTGGCCATTTCTTATATGTCAGGGCTTTTGATAAACCCTCATATCTGCCTATCCGAGTCACTCAAATTAATGTGGACGGACTTATGGGAAACCCTTCCTTTGACCTCAACTCGCTACTGATGTAAATTAGCGATGCCTTATTGATGTAGGTTTATGGGAATAAGCACCCTAAATAATTCTGAGGCAACTTATTAGACAGTCGTTAATTTGATCTCAGTTAACAACCCCAGTAAATTATCAGCGGCTAGATTATTCAGATTTCTGATCAGAGGAGGGAAAGATGCTTCACAAACTTATTGTCTTACTTGTAGTCATGCTCGCCATGCTCACCGGATGTGTAGAATCTAGTAAGACGTTGACTGTCTACGAGGCTCAACGTCAACAATCATTAGTTATTGAGCGTGGCCGTCATGTGATTAAAACCATGGGATGCAATTCCTGTCATACCCCAGACTACATGATACAAAGATCTAGCATCCCGGAAGAAGACTGGTTGGTTGGTAGTACCCTCGGTTTCCGCGGGACCTACGGTACTACATACCCGACTAACCTCCGACTCTTGCTTAACAACATGACCGAAGATGAGTGGCTGGTTCTCGCTAAGCAGATGCGCAAGAATTCACCAATGGATTGGATTATGTTGTCTACGACTGTGGATCAAGACCTGCGAGCGATCTACAAATTCGTTAAGCATCTTGGTCCGAAAGGAACCCCGACACTAAGCCGCTTAGAAGCGGGAGTGATTCCGACGACCCATTATGTGGATTACCCCGATCCCCATTAAAAGCAGGATTATAGGCTATAAAGCCCATGCCTGTTCAGAGATGATACGAACCTTAATTCTTACATCGCACGACTTCCGAGACGAAAAACGTCTTATTATTGATTGAGGTATTCAGGAAGCTCTTTAATTCACAATTTATGGCCACCAGGGTTCGATCCTTGGTGGCCTTTCCTATATGTCAGGGTTATTGACAATCACCTAACAAAGCAGATATTCAACTTTCTCAAAAATATATGATCCTCTGTTACCTCCTTCTTGGATGTACAGAGATTTCGCCCCGGCCTTTCCCCCCAGGAACCGGGGCTTTTTTTATTTATCAGGGTTCGTAAGAATTTCACTTTTCGACCTACTTTAATGCTTCAAATCAATGTGAGAGGATTAACAAGAAACTCACTCCTTTGAACTCAACCTATGGGGGGGGTATAATCGGATTATGTAGGCGTCTGATAGAATCTTAACCTGTACGATTGTTATTTGCTGTCGAATAATAAACCAAAAAGGGGAATAGAATGGTTGAAGCACTGTCTCTTGAGGAGGCACATCAACTGATTCACAAACTGCGCATCCGGCAGACGGACCTTGAGTCTCAAAATCAGAGGTTGAAACGCGATCTGGAAGCACTCACTGCTCAGAACCTAAACGAACCATCTGCAGAAGAGTCCTCTTTGATCGAAACAGATAGGCAACAATTTGCCGATAGGAAGCTGTCGCCCAATAAAGGTCTGTTGCGGTGTATCATAGATGCTGTTGGTGATCTCATTTATTTCAAAGATATGGACGGTGCTTATCGAGGCTGCAACAAGGCGTCAGAGAGGTTTGTCGGCTTAAGGGAAGCAGAACAAATAGGTAAAACTGATTTCGATTTTTTTAGTCGGGACCAAGCAGAAGCAATTCAGGATACGGACAGACTGATTGCGACTTCAGGGCATGAATACTGCGCTGAGGAATGGGTTCTGTCTTCGGATGGCAAAAAGCTGCTCCTGGAAACAAAAAAAGCCCCTTTTTACGGACTTGATGGGAACGTCGCTGGAATCGTAGGAATATCCAGAGACATCACTGAGCGTAAACAAGTTGAAGATGAACTACGAAAAAGTCAAAAACGTTTTCAGGACATAATTGCACAGTCTCCTTTACCGCTAGTTCTCACTGATGCAAAGGGTGACATCGAATTTTTCAATAATAAATTTATCGAAGTTTTTGGCTATACCCTTGACGATATATCGACTGCAGAACAATGGTGGATTGCTGCATACCCTAATGACGTTTATCGGCAAGAGGTACAAGAATCATGGACAAAAGCGATAGAAAAGGCGCTTGAAAAAGGGACGCAAATAGAAACCCAGGAATGGGAAATCGCCTGTAAGAATGGTGCTGTGCGCTGTGTTGAATTTGATATGATGCCACTTGGTAATATCTCCGTTACCGTAATGAATGACATCACCGAGCGCAAAAAAGCAGATGCCCTTATCAAGGAGTCAAATGAGGAGTTGGATGCCTTTGTTCACACCGTCGCTCATGATTTGCGTAACCCCCTTACTCCTATCATAGGCTACGCTGAAATTCTCCGAGACAATTACAAGGAGCAACTAGACGAGCAAGGTTTGTCTTATCTGACAGAGATCGAAAAAGCAGGGACAAGGATGGTGGCTTTGATGGAGGACCTTCTTTCTTTGGCGGCGTCAGGAATCATAAAACGGCCCATTAAGTTTGTTTCAACCGACAAGGTTGTGGAGAGGGTCATCAAGAATTTGGAAACTAACATATCCGCCGCTGGGGCTATCTTGCAAATAAACCCATTGCCCCCTATCCATATACCAAAGACCTT
>SDWK01000270.1 GCA_004195335.1 Shewanella sp. | reverse complement strand
TATTAATATAAACTACATTTCCTACAACCCAGTATCTATCAATAAGCTTTTTAGCTATTATTTTATAACCCCTATGGTCTATTCAATTCAAGTGAGCATGTGCTTTCACCTTTTCCAGCTAGATCTGTGTTCTATCTTTGCTGTGCAATTTAAATTAGTGCGAGAGCGAAAAACTCTCTGCCACTATTATATTTGAACTCTAGTCCCTATGTTCTTCTTTAATATCGAACAGGTAGTTAAGAGTCCTCATTTCGTCGTTGACGGCGTTTTTTTCTAAAGAAACCTTCTGCTCACGCTACGATCAGCTCCAGTAACATCTTAAGGGAAATCGCACTGCGTGGGTACAGCCAAACAGCATCACCCATTAAATTCTGATCAAAACATAGGACTCAGCATGTCTGTTCAACAGGGGGCAATCAGCTCCGGTAAATTAGGTTGAAGTATATTGGCTAGAGGATGATTTATTAACAAACAAGTACTATTGATTAGATAAACAAAGCGGTGTTATCGGTGAATGCTCCTTGCCATCGCAATTATCGTGTATTTCTCGATAGATTCGGTTCTTGACGAGCTGCGCCATCTAATGACGGCTGCAGGTTAAGCTGAAAGAGAGAGATCAGGCATTCAGCATCTGGCCACATTCAGACACAAGATGCCATTCACCTTCCCCTATAATATTTTCCGGGTTAAGCAAAATTATTAGCTGTTCATGTCGATTATGAACACCGACAATATACTGATTTCCATCATCATTACCGACATTTGGTGAAGGCTCAATTTCATTTTCATCAATACTAATCACTTCATTGACACCGTCAACTAGGATGCCGATTAATTGTCCTTGTATTTCCAATATTGCAATACGCGTTTCAGCGGTGATGTTAGTATCTGGTAGACCAAACTTTGATCGGGTATTAATCACTGTAACTATAGTTCCCCTTAAGTTAATCAAACCTAGCACATAGACAGGAGCGCCAGGAATGTCAGATATTTCTGAATGTCGTTGCACTTCTCTAATCTTCAACACCTCTATTGCGTAGAATTCATTCGCTAGCCTAAAAGTCATCCACTGAATATGCATGCCTTGATTATTACTTGAGTTCTCTGCTGTTTTCATTCTATCGACCTATGGATATTATTCGCGTGAGTTAAGCCTTGATAGACATGTTTGACGAGCAAGTTTGAGCTCTGTTTTGTTAATATGGCATTCGCTTGTGAACATTTATAATCCATATTTTCTTCGCTTACTGGAAGCGAGGTATGAAGCAATATGTACGTATTTTCGTGCCGGTTATTAAGTGCTCTTACTTGCCTGGAAAAATTATAACCGTCTAAAATTGGCATCTCGATATCGGAGATAATCATGTCATAATGGGCCGTTGGGGTTTCGAGCAAGGCGAGAGCTTCGATTGCATCTGAGGCAAGAGTTAGCTTTAGCCCAATTGCGTGAAGAGTCTCACTAGTGTGATGTCTGGCAATTGAAGAATCGTCAACCACCAACACTGATTTATCATTAATTTCAGCAAGTTGATTGTTATCAAGTTGCACCGAGTTATTATCTGTGACCAAGTCATAGGTCTCAGACAGTATTTTTTCAACATCAATTAGCGTCACCAGTTTATCGTCAATCTCTACTACCCCGGTGGCATAATGACTTGTACCGCTACTCTTGGGGAGTGGTTTTATGTCGCTTGAATTAACCGTCTTAATACTACTGACCTGTTTAACCAAAATACCCTGCGTTTTTCCATTCAACTCAGTCATAATGATTGAAGGCAGCATCTCCTTATTATGATCAATATCAAGATCAACATAACCAAGCCCCATCGCTATAGAAATATCAATAACGGGTAACGATTCGCCTCTGAGCTCAGTGACGCCAATCACCGACTTATGACTATTCGGTATATGGCTTAATGAACTATAGACAATAATTTCTTTTACTTTTAATACATTAATTGCAAATTTCTGCAGGTGATCTAATGAAAATAAAAGTAAACTCTGTTCCTGTGATAGGTTGCTGGTCATAATTTATCTGCTTCTTTATAAGACTGCGGGCCTAACTGCACTACGGTACTATAAATGATGCTAATGCCTCATTTGACATCAGCGCACATCCCAACAAAGGCAACATTCTCTGAACATGTTACGTCTGCGCCGTGATCAGAAAGGTTGTAAAAACTTCAATTAATTCGTAAAACAACAAGGTTTACACCCTAAAGAAGCTGGTTTCTTTTTCCAGGTCTGTGGCTAACTTTGCTAACTCAGTACTAGATTCGGCGATATTATCCGATGCGAGTTTTGTTTCACCAACACCAGAGTTAAGGGTTTCAACATTTTGTAATATTTGCTCAACTACGGCCGATTGTTCTTCAGCAGCCGTCGCGATTTGGGTACTTAAATCGGTAATGAGCCTCATATCTGTCGAGATCTCCTGGTTTATTTCAGTCACCGATTGAGCATGTCCTTGCACTTCATTGGCCTGAGTCACACTAAGCAGAAGGTGCGTAGGTCTGAAAGTCACCAATGGCAATGTCATTGGCATTCATCTGTTTGGCATATTCAAATGCCTTGCGCGTTGTCCGTGTTGCAAACACAGGCGGAACCTTCAATGCTCGCGATTCCTCGGCGGGCGCCGGAATTCAAATTAATAATGATGAGGTATGGGA
>SDWK01001037.1 GCA_004195335.1 Shewanella sp. | reverse complement strand
TTCATTCTCTTAGGTATCAACAGATTGAGTAACCAAAGATGTAACAACTGCAACTCGGTTTTTATTGCAAAATTATGCAATATAAATGAACTAATTTCCAAAACATGATTCGGTTAACACTTTAGAGAAAGGGCCGCTGTATTCACGATCTGAATAGGATTCAGATCAATTTTTAAATTCTTAATTTCTCCTATATTGCGCGGGTAATTTTGGGGGTGCTTCTAATAAATAATGACTTTTTACTTTTTGAAAACTAAGGAGTAACTATTCGGCAACAGCCGTTTGGAAACCACATTTTTCTAAAAGTAATCTGCCTATTACTAAGAATGAGTATTCCTTTCACACCAGGAGTAAATATGAAGAAGCAACAGCCTGATCTGAATCGCAGATCTTTGCTGAAAGCACTCACTATCGGTGGTACGGCAACAGCCGCACTCGCCGTAACCGGGGTTAGTGCCGCTCAAACAACAGAAAGCAATGTAAGCACTAAAAGTGCTGATGGCTACCATGAAACTGCTCATATTCGCAGTTATTACAATAGCTTGCGTAGCTAAATTAGGAGAGTTCGAGCGATGCAATTAACTCGCAAATCCAACGCTACACCTAAAGTTGAGAAAAAAACCTTAGGTATTAGTCGTCGTCAGTTTATGAAGCATGCAGGTATCACTACCGGTGGTATTGCAGCGGCTTCACTTTTGGGTACAGGCATGATGCGTCGTGCTGAAGCCAAAGATGTCCCACATAATGCTCCAATCGAGATCAAGCGTACTGTATGTAGTGCGTGTGCGGTAGGTTGTGGTCTTTATGCCGAAGTACAAAATGGTGTCTGGACAGGTCAAGAGCCTGCATTCGATCACCCATTCAACAACGGTGGACACTGTGCTAAAGGTGCTGCACTGCGTGAACATGGTCACGGTGAGAAGCGTCTTAAGTACCCAATGAAGCTTGTTGATGGCAAGTGGAAAAAACTATCTTGGGAGCAGGCTTTCAACGAAGTTGGCGACCAGATGCTGGATATCCGTAAAGAATCAGGTCCTGATTCACTTTACTTTATGGGTAGTGCTAAGTTCTCGAACGAAGGCTGCTACATGTACCGTAAACTTGCGGCTATGTGGGGCACGAACAACGTCGATCACTCTGCACGTATTTGTCACTCTACCACGGTAGCCGGTGTTGCTAACACTTGGGGCTATGGTGCGCAAACTAACTCTTTCAACGACATTCAGAATGCGAATGCAATCTTCTTCATCGGGGCTAACCCGGCTGAAGCGCATCCTGTTGCGATGCAGCATATCCTGATCGCGAAAGAGAAGAACAACGCTAAACTTATCGTTGTCGATCCACGCTTCTCTCGTACTGCCGCGCACTCTGATCTTCACTGTGCACTGCGTCCAGGTACAGATATCCCATTCATCTACGGTATGCTTTGGCATATTTTCGAAAATGGTTGGGAAGATAAGACTTTCATTAAAGAACGTGTGTTTGAGATGGAGTCAATTCGCATCGAAGCGAAGAAATTCCCACCTAAAGAAGTTGAACATATTACCGGTGTAAGTGAAGAGCAAGTTTACCAAGCCGCTAAACTTATGGCCGACAATCGTCCCGGCACCGTAGTTTGGTGTATGGGTGGTACTCAGCATCACGTAGGTAATGCCAACACTCGTGCTTACTGTATCCTTCAGCTTGCGCTGGGTAACATGGGCGTTAAAGGTGGTGGTACTAACATCTTCCGTGGTCATGATAACGTACAGGGTGCAACTGACTTAGGTCTGCTGTTCGATACGCTACCTGGCTATTACGGTCTTAAGACCGGTTCTTGGAAGCATTGGTCTCATGTATGGGATCTGGAATTTGATTGGGTTAAGAACCGTTTCGATCAAAACACATACCTTGGCCGTATTCCGATGAATACTCCGGGTATTCCTTGTTCTCGCTGGCATGACGGTGTGTTAGAAACGCCTGAGAAGCTCGCTCAGAAAGATCGTATTCGCATGGCGTTCTTCTGGGGACAATCGGTTAACACCGAAACCCGTCAACGTGACGTACGTGACGCACTAGACAAGATGGATACTGTAGTGGTTGTGGATCCGTTCCCAACTATGGCGGGTGTTATGCATCGTCGTCAAAATGGTGTTTATCTGCTTCCAGCGGCAACTCAGTTTGAAACTGAAGGTTCAGTATCTAACTCGGGTCGTAGCCAACAGTGGCGTGAGAAGGTTATCGAGCCTTTGTTCGAGTCTAAGACTGACCTTGAGATCATGTACCGTCTGTCGCAGAAACTTGGTTTCGCCGACGAATACACTAAGCGTATCGCTAAAGATGCCAATGACCTTCTGGTTATTGAAGACATCACTCGCGAGATTAACCGCGGTATGTGGACTATCGGTATGTCTGGTCAAAGCCCAGAGCGTTTGAAGCTACATACCCAAAACTGGGGTACGTTCAGCAACAAGACGCTTGAAGCCGTTGGTGGTCCAGCTAAGGGCGATACTTACGGTCTACCTTGGCCTTGTTGGGGGACGCCGGAGCAGAAGCATCCAGGTACTCAAATTCTTTATAACACACACAAGCACGTGCTTGAGGGGGGCGGTAACTTCCGTGCTCGTTTCGGTGTGGAATATAAGGGTAAGAACCTGCTTGCCGAAGGTAGCTTCTCTAAAGGCGCCGAGATTCAAGATGGTTACCCAGAGTTTACCTCTGAGATGCTTAAGCAACTTGGCTGGTGGGATGACCTGACAGCGACCGAGAAAGCCGAAGCCGATGGCAAAAACTGGAAGACCGATCTTTCCGGTGGTATCCAGCGTGTTGCGATGAAGCACGGTTGTATTCCTTACGGTAACGCTAAGGCGCGTTGTATCGTTTGGACCTTCCCGGATCAAGTCCCTGTTCACCGTGAGCCGCTATATACGCCACGTCGTGATCTTGTTGCTAAGTATCCAACTTATGATGACATGCAAGTTCATCGTCTACCGACTCTGTACAAGTCAATCCAAGAGAAAGACATGACAGGTAAGTACCCGTTGGCTCTGACTTCTGGTCGTCTGGTTGAGTATGAAGGTGGTGGTGAAGAGTCTCGTTGTAACCCATGGCTTGCAGAGCTTCAACAAGAGATGTTTGTTGAGATAAGCCCTGCCGATGCTGCCGATCGTGGTATCCGCGATGGTGACACTGTGTGGTTGGAAGGTGCTGAAGGTGGTCGAATCAAGATTAAGGCTATGGTGACACCTCGTGTTAAGCCAGGTGTAACTTGGATGCCATATCACTTTGCGGGTGTTATGCACGGTGAAAGCCTTGCAGCAAACTACCCTGAAGGCACAGTACCTTATGTTATCGGTGAGTCAGCTAACACTGCATTGACTTATGGTTATGACCCTGTGACTCAGATGCAGGAAACCAAGGCATCGCTTTGTCAGATTGAAAAAGCGTAAGTGCAGAAATAAGCTAGGAGAAATGCCGTTATGGCTACAATGAAATTTTTGTGTGATACCAAGCGCTGCATCGAATGTAATGGTTGTGTCACAGCATGTAAGAACGAAAACGACTCTGCTCTTGAATGGGGCATCCAACGTCGCCGCGTAGTGACCATCAATGATGGTATGCCTGGTGAAGCCTCGATCTCAGTGGCTTGTATGCACTGTACCGATGCACCTTGTCAGGCAGTGTGCCCTGCAAACTGTTTCTACAAGACAGAAGACGGTTTAACGCTACACAACAAAGATACCTGTATCGGTTGTGGTTACTGCTTATATGCTTGCCCATTCGGCGCGCCTCAGTTCCCTAAAAAGGGTGCGTTTGGTAGCCGTGGCAAGATGGATAAGTGTACTTTCTGTGCCGGTGGTCCAGAAGAGGATCATTCAGATGCAGAGCGTCAGAAGTACGGTTCAAACCGTATCGCTGAAGGCAAACTTCCAATGTGTGCTGAGCTATGTGCGACTAAGTCGTTACTTGCGGGTGATGCTGAGATTATCTCGTCAATCTACCGTGAGCGTGTTGCATACCGTGGCTCTAAAAATGCGATCTGGGGTTAATCCCTAGTCTGTATTCAGCCCAAAAATCCACACCATGTTTGCATGGTGTGGAAAATGAGGAAGTAATATGAACAATTGGTTCAAACAGATAGGCTTAACATTAGTGCTGCTGTTCAGTGCTATTGGTTTAGCTCAAGCTGGCTCTTCACATGATGCGGAACAACCTGTTGCGACGGATGGCCAGATTTGGTCACAGTTAAAAGCGGGTGCCACAGGTGTGACTACCTCTCATGGTGAGTTTCATAATCAACCGATTAATACCTATGATCTGCGAGTTTTAGAACTTCGTAGTGATCTGTTAGCTCCAGCATTAATGGCTGCGCTATTTGGTATGATCATCGTCTTCGTCCTGTTTATCAAAGTGAATGGAATTTCTAAACTTCACGGTGGTTTCTCAGGCAAGCTGGTTTATCGCTGGTCAAAATTAGATGTATCGATCCACTGGTTAGGTGCCATTCCTTGCCTGTTATTGATTCTGACAGGTTTGACACTATTGGCTGGACGTTTCTTCTTCCAACCTTATATACCTGAAAGTATATGGGCAGGTTTTGTCTACGCCGCTAAGCAAGTGCATGACTTCATGGCTATCCCGTTCATGTTAGGTTGGGCATTGATGGTCACATTATGGGCTAAAAATCAGTTGCCTAAGATGTATGACCTTAAGTGGATGCTGGTGGTTGGTGGTTACATCAACTTCGGTCCATTTAAAGGTAAGCATCCGGACGCGGGCTTTGCCAACGCAGGTGAGAAGCTGTGGTTCTGGGCCTTCGCGGCTTTTGGTTTGGTTATCTCGGCGTCTGGCATGTTATTGCTATTCCCGAACTTGTTCGAGCCTAGCCGTACATTAAGTCTGATTGCTCTTGTGCTTCACTCTATCAGTGCCATCATCATTACCGCTTTCTCAATCGTCCATATCTTTATGGCAACGGTGATGTCTGAAGGTGGTATGGAGTGTATGGTTTCTGGATATTGTGACGAGACCTGGGCAAGCCAACACCACAATCTTTGGTTCGATGAAATTAAAGAGAACGGTACGCTTAAATATAAAGATTAGTCTTTAGTACCTAGGTTCTAGAAACTAGAATCGATTTTAATAAAACACCTCGTTGGGTAACCAGCGGGGTGTTTTTGTTTTAATGAGGGCTTGAGGTTGTGGTTATAGCTGGAGTTGGACGTTCTCCATGTAGGAGCGGCTTTAGTCGCGAATGTCTCTTTTTCAGGAGGTTTGAATGCGTTAAGCAAGCCTTTCCCATTTTTTCCTCTTCAAGCTTCGTTAATCGCTAAAACATGACTTGCTTAACAAAAACCTCTAGATTTCCTTGTTAGGTGACAGTAACTTATAACCAGTTCACGTTTTGAATTGTTCTAAAATGATACTTTTGGGCTTCAAAGTGGTTTTTTATTTACCAGGTGTCATTCGCAAATTTAGAGTGTTTTTCTTTAATTTACTGACGCTACTCATAAATAGCTCAGGTAGGAATCTTTATGTCTTCAATTATTCAAACGGCTAGCAGTGAGATCATTAAACCTTACGAGGCTAACATCACTGTGCCCAACTGGATGCTTAGCTCTATGGAGCGAGTGATGCAGTTCTATGTGGATAAAAATCTTCGACTGGATACTCAGTCTGCCGACATGATGCCTGCGCCGGTAGAAGGCAAGAAGTACATGCTCTATGCACATATTCCTTTTTGTCATACGCTTTGCTCATTTTGCACCTTCCATCGTTTTCTCTTTAAAGAAGATAAGGCGCGTGCGTATTTTGTCTCCTTGCGTAAAGAGATGGATATGGTTAAGTCGCTCGGGTATGACTTTGAGTCTATGTATATCGGCGGTGGCACGACTACGGTATTAGAAGATGAGTTAGCCCGTACCATTGAGCATGCCAAGACATTATTTCCAAACATTAAAGAGGTGTCCTGTGAGTCTGACCCTCAACATCTGGATAGCCCGGGGTTTAAGCAACTTGAAGGCTTAGTCGACCGTATGTCTATCGGGGTTCAGAGTTTTAACGATGACATCTTGGCGATGACCGATCGCTTAGATAAGTTTGGCTCGGGTCAGCAGACGTTCGATAAGATCATGGCGGCGAAGGAGCTGTTTCCTATCATTAACGTGGATCTGATTTTTGGTTTCCGTGGTCAGACTGATGAAGTGATACAACACGACTTGGATATGGCCGCTAAGTTAGATCCACGCCAAATCACCACTTATCCCTTGATGATCACTCATCAGACGCGTAAGAGTGTGAAAGGTAAGTTAGCCGCTTCTCAGGGAGATATGGCTCGTCAATATCGTCAAATTCTTAATAGTTTAAACGGACAATACAATCAGCTTTCAGCCTGGGCATTTGGTAAGACTGATAATGAAGGTTTCGATGAATATGTCATCGATTATGATGAGTACTTAGGTGTGGGTTCTGGCTCGTTTAGCTTCTTAGATGACACTTTATATGTGAATAATTTCTCTTTAAGAAAGTACCATGAAAATATCGCCGCTGGCCGTATGGGTGTTGAACAGCAGAAGAACTACAGCAAGAAAGATGTTATGCAATACCGCTTCTTGTTAGGCATGTTCTCCGGTCGTCTTTCCCGTAAGTATTTCCGTGAGACTTTCGGAGTGAATTTAGATACGGCGCTGTTTAAAGAGATGACCTCGATGAAGGTGATTGGTGCGATTAAGAACGACCCAACCGATCCCGATAATCTCATTGTCACCGATAACGGTAAGATGATGGGCCTGTTGATGATGAAAGAGTTTTACTCAGGTATGGATAATGTGCGCGCTCAACTGCGTAAGCCGTTGAAGCCTTGTGATATGTAGTTTTCAGACTCTCTGAGTTAAAAGGTTGAAGTTTTGCTTCAACCTTTTTTTTGCGTGTTTTTTGTCTTCCTTCTTGGTAGCTGGATTTACGGGAAGCAAAATGCCAGGTTCAGCGATCTACCCCTATCATGGATTCCAAGTTATCAGTTTAGCGAAAGCTTAAGTTTCCTTTCTAGGCTAACGACTTCGTTGCGTATCTGTCTGATGAAGGGGTCATCGTAGTTGAGACGTTCAAACTCTTGCAAACAGGCTTGATAGCGTCTGAGTTTACTCTCCTCAGAACCTACAAGATCAAAATATTCTTCTAAATTAATTATTGAGTCCATTCAACAATCCTACATCCACTGTAAAATTCTATATTAGCTATTTAAGATGAAGATTAGGAGACAGTGAAAACAACTTGAATAAGTTGAGCCAATATCAATTTTATCTAAGTATTTTAAAATCAGATATTTGCTCGCTTATTGTTCGTTTCGTTAATCTTGTTTCGTTGGTCATCTCTGGCAAGGTATTGAGAGATCTCTTACACAAAAATGGGTTAACCTCATCGATTAATGTCTGGAAGACTTGAATAAGGTCCTGTTGCTAATATTTTCTTTTCAGGTAGTTTGGAAGTTTGAAGGCTAAATTTTTGAGAAAGGGAAGTCTAAATGATTGTTCGAATTGGAGAGTTTCAGGCTGCAGAGGGACAAGGTGAAGTCTTGCATCATTTTTTAATATCCCTTACCGAATATATTACAGATTCGAAAGGTTGCATCTCCTATGAAGTGCTAAGCAAGCAAGATGAGCCTATGCAGTTTGCCGTAATAGAGCGCTGGGTTTCGATCGAAGCTCATCGAGCCTCAGTGGAACACTTTCCTAAAGATAAGATGCTATCTGCAATGTCTCTTTTTGCCGTGGCACCTACAGGCCAATATTACCAAGCCTGATATACGTTTTGGAGTTGAAAATGAAACCATTGTTCCAGACTGAACGTATTATTTGTAGAGAGTTCGAGTCTGCCGATCTAGATGCATTTGCTGAATATCGAGCCCTACCTGAGGTTGCACGTTACCAGAGTTGGACTGAATACAGTTACCAAAATGCACTGTCTCTGTATGACAATATGAAGAAAGTTCCTTTTGCAACTGTGGGTCACTGGTTTCAATTGGCAATAGTAACTAAAGAAGATAAAAAGTCTCAGCAGATGCTGGGTGATTTAGCGGTACATTTTATCGATGGACAACAGATTGAGATTGGTTTTACCTTTGCCCCTAATTTTCAAGGGCAAGGCTATGCGTCTGAGGCTGTGTTGGGATTATTAGCTTATCTGTTCAGCGAGTTAAAGCCCCATCGGGTTATTGCAACTACAGACTGTGACAATGTTCCTTCGTGGTTACTGCTCGAGCGGGTAGGGCTTCGTCGAGAAGCGCACTTTATTGAAAATGTTTTCTTTAAAGGGGCTTGGGGCAGTGAATTTCAGTATGCCATGCTAGCCTCCGAGTGGAGAACGGGGCTTGAAGGCTCGTGATCTCGATGAGTATGAAGCTAATTGAAGAGGTGGCTTCAGCCGAAGATTTTACGCGGTTGAGGCTAGTCTCAGGATTAACGCCGCGACCTATTGAAGCTGCCAGAGTAGGATTGCCGCGCAGTTTATTTGGCGTTCAGGTGGAAGTTGACCAGTTGGTCGTAGGGATGGGACGTATCGTTGGCGATGGTGCACTAAATTTTGAAATTGTCGATATCGCTGTCGATCCCGCTTATCAAGGCCGAGGCTTGGGACGTAAGATCATGCTGTCGGTCATGAACTATCTGGAGAGAGAGGCCCCGACCGGGGCTTATATTACCCTTATGGCTGATGTACCTGAATTATATGAGAAGTTTGGTTTCAAGCTGAGTCGCCCAGACAGTGAAGGCATGTATATTCTCAAGTCCTAATTGGTTTTATTCTGTATTTTGACAGCCTCCGGCTTGTAGGTGAACCTTGCTTGAGCCGTTCTTCTTAGCGGGCTCGTCGGGTAATAAAATGATTAAAACATAGATGCAGGCACGCTTTTCTACTATTTGGGAATATGAGTCTGGCTTGAATTCCTTTACCATCATTAGATGAACCCTATTTTCTGGAGCCTCAATGGCTAATATCCTTCTGGTTGCTAACTTGAATTGTGATCGAATCCTAGAGCTCGATAAACCTCTGCAGACCGGTGGGCGATTTCACTATCAAGATGGAGGACAAAGGTTAGGCGGCGGTGGAGCCAATACCGGACTGGGACTGGTGTGGGCAAAACATAGAGTTGCATTAGTGAGCCAGGTCGGTCGCGATAAGATTGGTGATTGGTTGCTTGCCGAAGCCAGTACTCAGGGGATCGATTGTCATCTTATTCAGCGCCATGAGGATAACAGCTGTGAGATGTTATTGATGATGACTCCCGACGGCGAGCGAACCATTATTCGTCCACAAAGGCCTATCTTTGAGCTGCCGGCTCCTCCCGTTTGGGATCAATGGGATGCCGTATATTTTAATTCATCGGCAGAAGGCTCGGTGAGTTGGGCTAAAACGGCGTTGAATCATAGTTTAGTACTGGCACAACTTGCTAAGGATGAGCGTCTCAGACCCTGCCATATTCTGATCGCTTCTAAAACTGATATGCAGGGACGAAGTGAACTTTCTAATTGGGAGTATGGAAAGCGTATTGCTGGTGAGTCGCTAAAATATTTTATAGTGACCGATGGGGCCGATGGCGCGTATTTATATACATCGGACGGATGCCAAACCGTCGCGGCGGTGACATCTGATGTGGTCGATACGACTGGGGCTGGAGATGCGTACGCTTCCGGACTTATCCATGGCTTAGCGTCAGGTCTAACCATTATCGATTCGATGAATGAGGGAGCAACCTGGGCTGCATTTGCCGTTGCTACACCGAGTTCTATTCCCGGAGCCGCCCTGAAACAGTACCTGAATGGATAGTCACTGAGGCCCCGTTCGGCATTTGAAATTGTCTGCTCATTGTTTTGTGAGGTGAGCAGGTTACTTGTCATCAATCCATCAATCTTCTGTCATCTGCTTGTGATGTTCGTCCTTTATTCTTTGTTATATGAGTTCCCCACAGTTGTCTTTCATAGTTTATATCTGTTTTTTATCTGTTTGCCCCGCTCCCCCAACGGGGCATTTTTTTATCCGATTAGCTTATCCCCTCTCATATACGACTATGCTTAAATTCGATGCAATAGATTCGGTATTCAGGGTTTATCGGGTGACATGCCATGTGGAAGGTAAGCGAGAGTAATAGGGTAATTATAGATGGGTAAGACAATTTGGAATGATAAGAGAAAGTTCGTCTGGATCCTCTCCGTTCTGCTTTTTGGTGCCTTTATCGCGACCAGCGGGATCAGTTATCAAGTTGCGCGTAGCTCCCTAAGTGAGCAAATTGAAGAAAATACCTTACCTCTGACCAGTGACAATATCTATTCGGAAATTCAACAAGACTTGTTGCGACCCATTTTTATCTCCTCTTTGATGGCACAAGATACTTTTGTTCGTGATTGGGCGATTAATCAAGAGCAAGGTCCTGAGAAGCTGATCCATTACCTTAGAGAAATTCAAGACAAGTACGACACCGTGACCAGTTTTTTCGTATCTGAAAAAACCAGAAATTACTACCACTCCTCAGGCATCCTGAAACAGATCAAAGATATTGATCCTGAAGATGCGTGGTATTTCCGGGTTCGGTCATTAGCTAGTTCAGAACTTTACGAAGTTAACATAGATCCTGATTCCACAGGTGACAAGCGGACAGTCGTGTATGTCAATTATAAAGTCTTTGATTTTGAAGGTAGATTTATTGGGATCACCGGGGTGGGTCTTGCCGTCGATAGAGTGAAAATTTTGATTGAGCGCTATGAGCAAAGGTACAACAGGCATGTTTATTTTGTTGACCGAGAGGGGCGAGTCACTCTACATGGTGAAGCATTCTCCGGAGGAAAGGCAATACAAGATATGGAGGGATTGGAAAAGTTGGCCACACGAATTCTGACCAGCCCGAGTGCGTCACTGTCCTATATTAGGAATGGGAAAACAGTCTATCTCAATAGCCGTTTAGTCTCAGAGTTTAAATGGTACTTGATGGTTGAACAGGAGGAGGCCGATAGTGAGAAGAAATTATTAACCACCTTTTGGGCGAATCTTGCCATCAGCTTTATTGTGACTATCGGTATTTTAATGATCGCAAACTTAACCCTGGGGCGTTACCAGAGAAAACTGGAGTTTATGGCTTCGACCGATAAACTGACGGGCGTTGCCAATCGGCAAGTATTCGAAGAGTATTTTGCCAAGGCGCTGACCGAGGCCGATGAGCACGAGACTGTGGTTTCAATTATTTTGCTCGATATTGACCTTTTTAAGAGGGTGAATGACACTTATGGTCACAACATAGGCGATCTGGTGATTAAAACAGTGAGCAGCATATTAAATAACCAGCTAAAAGAGGAAGATGTCATTTGTCGCTGGGGAGGAGAAGAATTTTTGCTATTGCTGCCCAAACTGGAGTTAAGTCAGGCCGTCGATGTCGCTGAGCGGATCCGAGGAAAGATTGCCAAGCGAAAGATCAGAGTTAATGAGTATGAGATTAGTGTAACGGTGAGCTCAGGCGTTGCGGAATATAACCGCACTGAAAAGCCTAATGAACTGATAAATCGAGCCGATGTGGCTCTTTACCAAGCAAAAGCGTTGGGGCGTGATCAAGTGGTTTTGTCCCATTGAGTGAGGTTCGCTCTGCTCTGTCTTAATTGCAGCCTGCCAATTCAATATTCGAATGTTGTTGAGGCACTCCGGTCATGAGAGTCTTGTTGAAAACGACTCTTGCTGTGAAAGATTCTGAACCGTCCTGCTCTTTTAGTTTACTGATATAGATCTGATTATTTTTATCTTGAGCAATGGAGACATCGGTGGAGGCATATATTTTGTCGGCATTGTTTAAGGATCTGATATCAAATTTTTTGGGGCCGAATGGGCTCAAATCAAATTGTCCTTCATAAATACTCAATTGGCTCGTTGGCTGCCCCTTGGCATGATTGAAACCCATAATTACAATGCCATTTTCGTAACTCACAATGAGCGCTGTGTGAGTGGTATCGATGAGGTGAATTGGATAGCTATGGCTCTTGAAGTTGAGGACTAAAGCTTCCCGCTGACGATGACACTCTTCGAGACTGTTATCTGTGTTGTCCGGCACAACCAGATGATGTGATATTTGGGGAGCTTGTGCCTCCTTGTTGCTAAGCGTTGCGACGATTAGCATTGTGGTGAGAAAAATACACTTCATATGTCCTCCTGCATTAAGGCTTCATTATGCTAAGGATGTGCAAGGTGAACCAGAACCAGCATGTATAGGTTTGTACGTCATTGCCGTTTCAGCTACATCGGTATATTTGCCAAAAGCAGAAGTAAGATGTATTGGTTGAGCGAAGAGAGTGACTCCATCTGTGTTGTGGAAACTATAATGGCAGTTTGATATTAAAACAGGCTCCACCCATCTCACTGTCAGTAATATAGATACAGCCTTTGTGCTGTTTTATTATCTGCTTCGTGATCGCTAAGCCCAGTCCATGGCCGCCGCTTTGTCTGTCTCTCGATTTATCCAGACGAACGAAGGGATCAAAAATTGAATCTCTAGCTTTAACGGGAATATCAGGGCCGTCATTTTCAATAGTAATGTGAAGCTCTTCCGGGCTTGCCTGTAGTGATATCCTCACCTCTGTATTGGCATATTTGTAGCCATTACGGATGACATTTCCTAGTGCGCGTTGCAATGCTCTCACCGATACTGGGGCGATGCAGTTATCTGTGACGTGAAGAGTGAGCTTAGCTTCGGTTTCAAATTGAAGATGGTTAAGCTGTTTCTCCAACAAGATTCCGATGTCGGTAGGTTCCAATACTAAGCTGGTATCGAGACGTTCCAGCTTAGAGAAGCGAAGTAGCTCTTCGACCATGCTGTTGAGTTCATTAAGATCCGATTGAATCCCTTCGAGATGAGGCATTTGGTCGGGGCGAACCTTTGAATCATCGAGCATATCCAGGTTACATTGAATGCGAAAAATGGGTGTTCTGAACTCATGTGCTACGGCATTAGTCAGGTTTCGATTGCTATTGATGAGTTGTGAAATTCGGTTGGCCATAATATTGAAAGTTTGATTTAGTTTGCCCACGTTATGGAACAGCTTGGTCGATGCCCTAGCGGTAAAGTCACCATCGGCGAAGGCGATGTAGGTTTTCTCCAACCGGCGTAACCTCCTGGCCAGAAAGAAGAGCACGATAAAGGTGATGATAGCGAGTGCGGCACAGATTTCGACCAGTATCATCCACTCCTTATCACTTACCTGCTGCATAAAAGGGCTGTTAAAATCATCGGCGATTCGATAGATTTTTTGTTTATCACCAAAGATGAAATAAGCCATATTCTCCTCGGCATCTTCGATAAAAAGATTATGATCTAAGAGATGTTCCCTTATCTCTTCACTTACTTCTGAACTTGTTGACGGATATACTTCTAAGGTTAAGTGCATCTTATCCGTGAACTTTTTAAATGAACGCTCGGCTTGTGCTTGGCCCTTGAACTCGGCTATCTCAGTCAGTAAGCCTGCTGTTGCCGATATGTCATTGCCAAACGCAATCTCTTCAATTTCATCGGTAGAAAAGAGCTCAAGTTGCTCCATTGCTATGATAGCGATAAAGAAGGTGATTAAGATCGTGCCATAAGATAATAGAAACAGTCGCTTCATCAGTATTCCTAACGATTAGTTGATATTGATACCTTTACCAACGATCTGGCACAAAGAGATACCCTTTGGCCCGTACCGTGATGATTTTTCTGGGAAGGGCTGGATTATCACCAAGTTTCTTACGCAGTACCACTATCTTATTGTCTATGGTGCGATCGATGCCATCGTATTCGATACCACGAATCGTCTTGACTAAGAAGTCACGGGATAAGACCTCATCGGCATGGGTCGCTAGTAGCCATAACAGATCGAACTCACTGCTGGTGAGCTTGGCATCTTGTTCGGCAAGACGGCACTGTTTGCGTTGATTATCTAAATAGAGCTCACCAAATGTGATCTCTTTACATTCTGGCTTATGGCTGTCGGCATTACGTCTGAGTAGCATACGGAGCCTGGCGAGAAGCACCCTAGGTTGCACAGGTTTAACGACAAAGTCATCGGCGCCCATCTCGAGCGCAGCAACCTGATCCATGTCGTCTTCACTGGCGGTCAGAAAGAGCAGTTTGCCATTATATTGAGGTTGGATTTGACGACAAATAGTAAATCCATCCACATTGGGCAGCATAAGGTCGAGAATCACTATATCTGGCTGTATATCGATGATGGTGGCGACGGCATCGGCACCATCATTGACGCAAGTGACCCGAATATTTTGCTTCTCTAAATAACATGAAAGCAGTTCACTGATCTTCTCATCATCTTCAACGAGTACGGCGGTAATATTGTTCATCTCTTCCTGATTTAGCTGCGATATATTTGGCAAACTTAGCATTCCTTATCGGTATTCGACAGAATTATTGTCCGTAAATAGGGCAATAGGTACCAAATCTTAACGCTAGCTATCGAATTTTATCTTGTTAAGAATGTAACTTGTATCGTAAACCCGTGACGTTTTTTCTGTTTTCTCACTTAATCCGGTGACTTCGACAATGACTGATGTTTCATTTTCGATATTTCCTAAACTATATAACCAATCATCGTTCTTAAAGCCGATACCACTACTGGCTAGGGTGTCTTTATTGTTTTGCTCACTGCTGAGCATAAAGTAGCGATAATTGGCGTCATTGGCCAACTCAGCGGCCTTTCGTAGCATGTATTTTCTAGCAAGTGCGCGGTCGGTTTGTGCGTTGCCGACAAAACCGATTTGCCAACTATCTTCAGCGATCTGGGTGATATCAAAGCCCTTGCCGAAACTCCAGAATGATTTTTGGGTATCGTAGGAAGTGGCACAACCTGAAACGGATAAAATAACTAATGTGCAAATCGCAATGCGGTGAGTAAGATTCATAATATAGCCTTAAGTAAGCGGGTCGTTTAACATTGATGCCATTATCTTTGTTGGTTCAAATGAAAAACAGCCTCACTTTGTATGAATATGTCCGTTCATTGTTAGGGCGCGTAAAGCCATTGTCCGAATTATCGTTCAATAATTATGGGGAAAGTTAGATGTCGAAAGGTGTACTCGTAAATCGGCTATCAGGACTGTATCTGGGCAGTGAGACCCGCCTTGAGTCTGGAGTTATTAGTGGTATCGATCAAAAAAGGACTGCTACCGAGTTAGATGTCAGCGTTGAGATGGTATTAGGGGATGCTCAGGCCGATCCTCGTCACCACGGCGGGCCAGATCGGGTGTTACATCATTTTCCCCGTGAGCATTACGGGCAATATCGTCGCTGGGATATGATGGCTCAGTTTAAGGATGCCCCTGCGATGGGGGAGAACATCAGCACAGTTGGTTTGGATGAGAGCCAGGTCTATATCGGTGATGTTATTGCTATTGGAGATGTTGAGCTGCAGGTTACTCAACCCAGATCGCCATGTTTCAAATTAAATAAACAGTTTGGTCATAAAGAGTTTGCTTATTCTATGCAGACCAGTGGTCTATGTGGTTGGTTCTATCGTGTGCTTAAGCCCGGTCAAATACTTATTGATAATGATGTTTCACTGATTGAGCGCCGCAGCGACATCAGTGTCAGAGAAGCGATGATCATCTATTTTTCACCAGAGTTTGATGCTCGCGGCTATGATAGGCTGGCTTCCTGTGAAGGCCTTGCCATGTCCTGGGTAAATAGCTTACAAAGAAGATTAGAAGCTCAAAAAATTGAGGACTGGCAGATGCGTTTGTATGGTCCACAAGCAGGTTAAATCATTTAAGTGTACAGAATTTTATTAAGTTCCTAGGTTCTAGAACCTAGGAACTTAACTGTATGAACTCAAGCTGTTTTATACTTTAAAGCTCGCCACTAACGTGTCCAAACGATGAGCCAGTTGGTTGAGTGACTGGCTCGCCTGAGCGACCGCTTCAGATGTGTCCGCCGTTCTTTGGGTAATGTCACTGATCTCGGTGACATTACGGTTGATATCTTCAACCACGGTTGACTGCTCTTCAGTCGCTGCAGCCACCTGAATGTTCATGTCTGTAATTTGACCAATTTGTTCACTGATCCCCATCAACGACTGACTCGCCTCATCGACGGCTGTAACACCTTCAATCGAGCGAGCACGACTCTGCGTCATGGCATCGACCGCTCTGCTGGCCTCAGACTGTAACTTATCGATCATGATCTGCACTTCATTGGTCGACACTGCAGTGCGAGAGGCAAGGTTACGAACCTCATCGGCGACGACGGCAAATCCACGTCCGGCTTCACCTGCTCTTGCCGCTTCGATTGCGGCGTTTAGTGCGAGTAAGTTTGTCTGCTCAGATACGGCGCGGATAACATCCAAAATACCACCGATAGATTTAGTATGAGTCGCTAAAGATTCAATGACCTCTCCGACTTGCTCTACATCATTCGACAGCTGGTTGATCGTATCGCGGGCACGTGTAACGACAACCTGTCCGGTATTGGATTCGGTATCGGCATTTCGTGCAGTATCGGCGGCTTGAGCTGCATTACCGGCGATTTCGTTGACGGTTGCTCCCATTTCATTGATGGCGGTAACGACCATCATGGTCTGATCTTTCTGCAGCTGACTGTCTGATAGGGTTTGCTGGGCCTGATAGGCGACATCTTTGGCCGATAGGCTTAATTGTTCACTGGTTTCGGCGACTTCAATAATAGAGGCTTGGATTTTACTGATGAAACTGTTGAAACCTTTTGCGAGCTGAGTCAGCTCATCATTACCCTCAACGGGGAGGCGTTGACGCAGGTCACCTTCTCCTTCACCTATGTCTTGCAGCATAGAGGCGACGACTGAGATGGGGCGACTGACTGAACCGGCAACAAACGTGGCCAACACGATAAAGCCTGCGGCAATCAGCAGTGTCCAAATTAAGATCTTATAGGCAGATTCTTCGAGGAGAGCAAAAACTTCAGCTTCTGGTACCTGGGCAATCAAATACCAATCCATCGATGGGATATAACTACTGGCGACAAGCATCGTTTCACCATCGACTTCGGTTTTTAATAAACTAAAATCACTGCGGTTAAGCAGGCTATTGGTGTTGCCGTCTCGATAGAAACTATTGAGATCGGCATTGCCGATTTTAGCCGTATCTTGGTGCAATTTAACCTGGCCTTTAGCGTCGACAAGGTAAACAAAGCCCGTCTCTTCAATTTTAAAGGAGTCGAGTAATTTCACCATATCATCGAGTGACTTAGCTAATCCGACTAACCCTCTGCCATTAGGTTGCTGGTAATTAATAAACAGCTTCACATCGCCATTGGCTTCGGTAAAGACATTGAGCATACGCTCAGTGCCACTGTTTTTATAATCGAAGAACCAGCCATCTTGAGATGGAGTGAGTTCACGCAAAAAACCGTCTTGAGTATAATAGGCGGCAGTCTCACGATCGGCGAACGATGCTTGTGCCAAACCATACTGCTGGGTGATATCTTTAAGCTGGTTGATGACTAAGTTTTCACTTTCTACAGGTCTGCCATCCTCTAACCACTGAATTAACATACGGCTATTAGCCAGTTGCTCGGCGGCGTTCATTAAGGTTGAAATATCGAGTTCAACCTTGTTGCGGATCTGCTGTAACATGTTTGGCATCTCAGAGCCCAACATTCTCTGTTCTACAACGTCCTTCGCACTGCGCTGACTGAGCACTCCAACCAGAATAGTGGATAACAATACGGCGAGCGTCACCGTAAGCAATATCTTTTGTTTAATCGTGAGCATATTAAATTTCATAGTTAACAACCTGCTTATTTCTGAAGCGATTGGACTTCGATTACCAAAGTCATGGAGCCTGTGTTCTGGTAATAAAAAATAGATAACTCTAAACAGGTTATCGAACCGTTTAGAGATTAGTTTAGTAGGATTTTGGATTTTTTTCTGAAAGAAAAAAATTAGCGTGTGCTTATTTTGCAACGCTTTTATTAGAGAAAGTGATTATGGTTACTTTTTGACTCGAGTGCAATGATTGATTTAAATTTCTGGCAAATAAAAAGCGCTCTTATGAGCGCCTTGTATTTGTCTGAACTACATATTCGGGTAGTTTGGTCCACCGCCACCTTCAGGGGTGACCCAGATGATATTTTGGCTGGGATCTTTGATATCGCAGGTCTTACAATGAATGCAGTTTTGAGCATTGATCACGAATTTGCTCTCACCTTCCTCTTCGATTATTTCGTAGACGCCAGCCGGACAGTACCGCTGAGCGGGTTCGTCAAACTTGACTAAATTCACATCGATAGGGATGCGTGCATCTTTGAGTCGCAGGTGGCACAGCTGATCTTCTTCGTGGAATGTATTTGAAAGGTAAACCGAAGACAGTTTGTCGAAGCTCAGCTTTCCGTCAGGTTTAGGGTAGTCAATTTTACTATAGCGACTTACATCTGCCATCTGGGCGTAGTCAGGTTTCTCATCCCTTAAGGTGATAGGGAACTTACCCCCAAACCAGTTTTGGTCTATATAGTTGAAGGCACCGCCGAGATAGGTGCCAAACTTATGCATCGCAGGGCCGAAGTTACGTGATTTATATAACTCATCCTGTAACCAGCTAGCTTCGAATTTGTCATTGAAGCAGTCGAGGTCTTTACCACCTTCGACCCCGGCCAGAAGTGCTTGTGCGATAGTTTCTGCCGCTAACATGCCGCTCTTCATTGCCGTATGTGTGCCTTTGACTTTAGCAAAGTTTAAGGTACCGGCATTACAACCAATAATAAGACCGCCGGGGAAGCTCATCTTAGGCAGAGAGTTTAACCCCCCCTTAGTGATCGCACGTGCGCCATAGCTTAAACGCTCACCTCCGGTTAAGTATTGCGAGATGACCGGGTGAGTCTTATAACGCTGGAACTCATCGAATGGACTCAGGTGTGGATTTTGATAATTTAGATCGACAATAAGGCCTACAGCGATTTGATTATCTTCAAGATGATAGAGGTAACCCCCACCCGATGCGCCTTCGGTTAACGGCCAACCACCGGTATGAACTACCTTGCCTTGCTCATGTTGTTCGCTGGGAACGGTCCAAATCTCTTTAAAGCCTAAGCCGTAGTGCTGTGGCGTCTTGCCATTATCTAAGTGATATTTCTCAATGAGTTCTTTGCCTAAATGGCCACGACAACCTTCACTGAAGACGGTGTATTTTGCGTGAAGCTCCATGCCGGGCTCGTAGCTATCTTTAGGTTTTCCATCGGCACCCACACCCATGTCACCAATCAAGATACCTTTTACACTGTTATCTGCATTAAAGAGCAGTTCACTGGCCGGAAAGCCGGGAAATATTTCGACGCCAAGCTCTTCGGCACGCTCTGCAAGCCAGCGGGCCAGATTGCCTACACTGATAATGTAGTTACCTTCATTATGCATCGTTTTTGGCAGAAGAGAGTTAGGCATGGCGCGTGAGGCCGTTGCCGAACTCAACATATGGATCTCATCAGATTTGACAGCCGTGTGAAGTGGAGCCTTTTTTTCGCGCCAGTCAGGAAATAGCTCACTCAGCACTTTGGGTTCAAATACCGCGCCTGATAGAATATGGGCGCCAACCTCAGAACCTTTTTCTACTACACAGACGGTCATTGCCTGGCCACTGTCTTTCGATACCTGCATAAGTCGACATGCTGTTGCCAGTCCCGCAGGGCCAGCTCCAACGATGACGACATCAAACTCCATCGATTCGCGTTCCATCACTTCACCTCTTGTCGGTCACTTCTCCCCGTTAAACGGGTGTTTTAATCAGTCCTCTCACCATACCTCAAAAATGGACAATCGCACAGGGTTTAAACAGTGATTCAAGCCTGTCTGATACTAATTGTGCATGTGAGGGGTGTCACAAAATGTTAACGCCTGATTGATCTTAGGCAAGTAATACAGCATTTCCGCTATGGATTGAAATCAAAATAGGACTATACTCAACCACTGACGGTTCTCCGAGCTTTTTGTCCTACGTCAACAGATATGGACGCTAAGCCGTGGCAATAACGCCACCGGGGTGTGAACAGAAATGCTCTCACCTCCCCCTTACTTGGAAAGGTGACCATGTCTCAACTACAAGACCAATTTGGTCGAAGATTTCAATATTTGCGGATGTCTGTTACTGACGTTTGTAATTTCAAATGTACTTATTGCCTCCCTGATGGTTATCGTCCCGATGGACGTTCAAAATTTCTTGCGCTAAGCGAAATAGAAAATCTGGTTGCCGCTTTTTCAGAAGTCGGTACTCAGAAGATCCGTATTACAGGCGGTGAGCCCACTCTGCGTAAGGATTTTACCGACATCATTCGAGCGGTTGCCGACAACGATAAAATTAAGACCATTGCGACGACAACTAATGGTTATCGTTTAGAGAAGCATGCTAAAGAGTGGTATGACGCTGGATTGAGACGAATTAATGTCTCGGTCGACAGTCTTGATCCTAAGATGTTTTATCAGATCACCGGTGAAAATAAGTTCGATGAAGTGATGCGAGGAATCGATGCTGCGCTCAATGCGGGTTTCGAGAGGGTGAAAATCAATGCCGTCCTGCTTAAAGGGCTAAATGATAAAGATCTGCCACGTTTTCTGCACTGGATTAAACATACTCCGATAGATCTGCGTTTTATCGAGTTGATGGAAACGGGTCTCGGGCACGATTACTTTCAAGCACACCATTTGGCTGGCGCCGATATAAAATCCCAGCTCGTCGAGCAGGGCTGGAGCTATGATCAGCCTGCTGCCGATGATGGTCCAGCTCAGAATTTTAGTCATGAGGATCATAAAGGCCGTATCGGCTTGATCATGCCTTATGAGAAAAATTTCTGTGCAAGTTGTAACCGTTTACGGGTCTCCGCAAACGGAAAACTCCACTTATGTCTGTTTACCGAAAATGGTGTCGATCTTAGAGACCTGCTTCAACATGAGAGTCAAAGGGCTGAGCTTGTTGAGCGCCTTCATGGACAACTCGCACAGAAAAAAGAGACTCATTTTCTTCATGACGGCATCACAGGTGTGACTCAGCATTTAGCTTCCATCGGCGGCTAGTCGATAAAGGGGGGCAAGCTATATAAGTGCCCCCCAAAATGATTCTGTGTTTCACATCTATCGGTGGTTAATCATTTCATGAGCTGCTTCAATTATCTGATGCTGGACAATGAGTATAATTTCCCCGTTAAACATAGTGTTACTATCAACTACAGTTTAAGAGATTAATTTATGGGACACTGCACTAATACCCAATTTGTACCTTTAAACATCGCTGTGCTCACCTTGTCCGATTCCCGTGATTTGAACCGGGATACCTCTGGACAGTTTCTCGAAGATAATCTGATCGAGGCCGGGCACACACTTGTCGACCGTAAGTTGATAAAAGATGATAAATATGAGATCCGCTCGGTGCTGTCTCAATGGATAGCCTCGGATGAAGTACAGGTCATCATCACCACCGGCGGGACCGGGTTTACCGAGCGTGATAATACTCCTGAATCGGTTAAACCTTTGTTTGACCTGGAGATTGATGGCTTTGGCGAATTATTTAGACATGTCACTTATGCCGAATTAGGCACATCGACGGTGCAGTCGAGAGCACTGGGTGGTTTTGCTAACCAGACCGCTATCTTTTGCCTGCCGGGTTCGACCGGAGCCTGTCGTACTGGCTGGACAAAAATAATTAAAGAACAGTTAGATGCAACACATCGCCCCTGTAATTTTGTGATGCATGTGAAAAAAATATCTGGTTAAGTTGTCTCAGTGTTGTGAAGCATAAATACTGAGATGAGTTTTATATTTGAATTGCGTTAAAGTAAAAGGTCAAAACTGATGTCGAATGAATTTACTCATATCAACGCCGATGGCAATGCTCATATGGTTGATGTGACCGAAAAAGCGGTAACCGAAAGAGAAGCCAGAGCGGAATCCTATATCGAAATGGCAGCTGGTACCCTGGAGATGATCATGAAAGGCAGCCATCACAAGGGTGATGTGTTTGCGACGGCTCGTATTGCGGGTATTCAGGCTGCAAAGAAGACCTCGGATCTTATTCCACTGTGTCATCCTTTAATGTTGACTAAGGTAGAAGTTGAGCTTGAGGCTCAACCTGAATTTAACCGAGTGCGTATCACCAGTTTGTGTAAGCTTTCGGGTAAGACGGGTGTTGAGATGGAGGCATTAACGGCGGCATCTGTTGCGGCTTTGACCATCTATGACATGTGCAAAGCCGTTCAGAAAGATATGGTGATCTCACAGACGCGTCTGTTAGAGAAGCGCGGCGGCAAGTCTGGTCATTTTAAGGTATAGAGAGTAGTTATGATAAACGTATTATTTTTTGCGCAGGTTAGAGAGTTATTGGGCGAGAGTGGTCTTCAG
>SDWK01000715.1 GCA_004195335.1 Shewanella sp. | reverse complement strand
CTATTGAGGATGGGGTAGGGCGGTTTGTAGACTGGTACAGGACGTTTTATTTGTGCGATTGATTGAGGTGAATGTTCGTCTGCCTTGTCTGTTCAATTTGTACTGAATGAAGGTTTGGATAGATAATTCAAACGAGCATAAGAAAATTCACAAGTATTGATTGGGCGCTTTTAAATGGCGTGGACTTAGTTTATGATGTCCACGCTATTTTTATTTTGGAGGTTTTCTGTGGTTAGCGAATCGAAGGTCAGAAACTGTAACGGATTTACTCTCGTTGAGATTCTTGTGGTTATGGTTCTAATTGCGTTGCTCTCATCTTTAGTCGCCCCAAAGCTTTTTAGTAAGTTAGGGTCGTCCAAGGTGAAGGCAGCGGGTGCACAGCTCAAAATGATTGAAACAGCTCTCGATGCATTCCGATTGGATGTTGGCCGTTATCCTACGTCTTCTGAAAGCCTAGGTGTTCTTTGGGCCGATCCTGGTACCCTCAAAAGGTGGGATGGTGATTATCTTCCAAAGCCTGTTAAGGCGGACCCTTGGGGTAATGCATATCAGTATAAGGTTCCAGGCGTGGGGGGGAAACCTTTTGATTTGCTTTCTTTGGGAGCAGATGGACGAAGCAGTGGTGTAGAAGAGAATGCTGATATTTCAGTTTGGGATTAACGTTTCTTTCGTCTGGCGACAGTATTGTTAGATTGTAATGGTTTTGTTTTTATGAAGCAGGAACTTATCGGACAAATCTTTGTTTCCAAGGGCATATGTAAGAGCGGCGATGTCGAGAGAGGTCTTGATATCCAGCTGTCATATGGCGGAAAGCTGGGTAATATACTGCTAAATATGGGGGTTGTTACTGAGGATCAGCTTCTTGAGAGTCTCGCAGAGCAGCTTGCGCTTGAGTGGCTACCTTCGGTGAGGGAGGTTGAACTTCTCAAGCTGAAAGACGGAGTTCAAATTTGTCGTCAAAATCATCTTTACCCTTTCAGGGAGGATGACGTCAGCCTGTCTGTTTTAACAAACAACCCTTTAAACTTTTCTGTTTTTTCGCTCCTCGAAGCTGCAGTCGGGAAGCGTGTATTAGCCGTTCTTAGTAGTGAGGAAAATCTAAAACAGCTTTCAGCTCAAGGCGATGCCAATGATCTATTGGTACCGAATGACAATTTTTTAGATATCGATGATGAAATTGACAAACTCAAGGAATTAGCCTCTGAAGCGCCAGTTATAAAGCTTGTCAATAGCCTGCTCGGAAGGGCAGTGGAACGGAATGCTTCTGATATACATTTTGAAGCATTAAGACGTCAAATGAAGGTTCGTTTTCGTGTTGACGGAATCCTGCAACTAATTGAACAAATCCCTCAAGATCTAAAATTAGCTATAATTGCACGCCTTAAACTCATTTCGAGTATGAACATCGCAGAAAATCGTCTACCCCAGGACGGAAGGATTTCTGTCCGTATTGCCGGCAAAGAAATAGATATCCGCGCATCCTCTGTTCCGACCCATTTTGGTGAAAGTTTCGTGCTTCGTCTTCTAGGTAAGGAAAATGTCGATTACTCTCTAGAAAGTCTTGGATTCTATCCGGATCATATAGCCCTAGTCCGCAGGGTTGCTCAGAAGTCCAACGGTATTTTTTTGGCGACTGGACCTACAGGGAGTGGCAAGACGACTACTCTTTATTCTATGCTTTCGGAGATCAATACCGATGCTCTCAAGGTTATTACCGTAGAAGATCCCGTGGAGTATGAGTTTAAGGGCGTCAATCAGATCAATGTAAGGCCAGAGATAGACTTCACCTTTGCCAATGCCCTTCGGAGTGTCCTTCGGCAGGACCCCGACACGATCTTGGTCGGGGAGATACGTGATCTAGAGACTGTTGAGATTGCCATTCAGGCAGCTCTTACGGGCCATCTTGTATTTTCCACGTTGCATACTAACGACGTCTTAGGTTCCATTACCCGATTAGTGGATATGGGGGTTGATTTTTTTCTCATTAAAGCAGCTCTGGCTGGTGTCATGGCTCAGCGTCTTGTGCGTCAACTTTGTCCATTTTGTAAACAAGAGGAACCTCTGAATGTTGAGCTTCTAAGTCTTTACCGTGTAGAGGAGTTGCTTAAACGTCACCCTTTTATACGCTGTGCTACGGCCAAGCCAGTTGGCTGTTCTCGATGTAATCACACCGGTTATAAGGGGCGTCTCGTTATTGCCGAGGTGCTTTGTTTTGATGAGCAACTTCTGGATCGTGTGGGACGTGAAGGGAACCTAGGAAGTCTTGAGGAGTTGGGTTGTCGCACCATGTTTCAGGATGGGATGCTTAAGGTAATGGAAGGTCGCACTTCCGTTGATGAGGTTCTGAGGGTCGCTCAATGAATACTTTTCTTTATGAAGGGGTCTCAAAATCAGGGGAAAAGGTTAGCGGCAAGTATTTTGGTGACAGAAGCGCCCTGCTAGGTCAGTTGAAAAATAGTGAAATTCTTTTGACCTCCTGTAAGGAAGTCACGGAAAAGCTACAGCAAGGTCGATACCGCTTTCATGATTTTCGAGATAACATTGAACAACTCTCTTATCTGATTGATTCTGGACTGCCTCTTGATAAGTCAATCTCTCTAATGGTGAAAAATAGCCGCAAAGCTTCCGTCAAGGGACTCTGGGGGGGCGTTCTTGAAAAACTGAAACAGGGCGTTAC
>SDWK01000456.1 GCA_004195335.1 Shewanella sp. | reverse complement strand
GTCTCGTGGGCTCGGAGATGTGTATAAGAGACAGGTCTTTGACAGGAGTAAACGGCTATATTAGCCTTAATTAAAAGGATTCATATTCAATATCAGCCAGTTGGATACCAATAACTGTCGAATACCTATCAAAAGGATAAAAAGCATGGGACAGGAAACCTCTAAAATACTCGTCGTCGATGATGATATGAGGCTAAGAGCTTTGCTAGAGCGCTATCTTATGGAGCAAGGTTATCAAGTTCGTAGCGCGGCCAATGCTGAACAGATGGATCGACTACTTGAGCGTGAAAACTTTCACCTCCTTGTACTCGACCTAATGCTTCCCGGCGAAGATGGTTTATCTATCTGCAGCAGACTCCGTCAGACGGGTAATCCGATCCCTATCGTAATGCTTACAGCCAAGGGTGATGAAGTCGACCGTATCATAGGTCTCGAACTCGGAGCCGATGATTATCTGCCTAAACCCTTTAACCCTCGTGAGTTACTGGCAAGAATTAAAGCCGTAATGCGCAGGCAGAGCCAAGATGTACCGGGGGCTCCGACTCAACAAGAAGAGGAGATCACCTTTGGTGAATTTGCATTAAATCTTGCGACTCGTGAGATGTACCATGGTGAAGAAGCCATCTCTCTCACCAGCGGTGAATTTGCCGTACTGAAGGTATTGGTTAGCCATCCACGTGAACCACTATCACGCGACAAGTTAATGAACTTAGCTCGCGGTCGTGACTATTCCGCTCTCGAGCGTTCTATCGACGTGCAGGTTTCCCGTTTACGACGCCTAATAGAAAAAGATCCGGCAAACCCAAGGTATATACAGACGGTGTGGGGACTTGGGTACGTATTTGTTCCCGATGGTACTGCCCGACGATGAACCAGAGCTTGCCCATGAACTGTTTTTGCTTCCTAAGCCAAGTGAGATAAGCCACTAAATGAAGTGGCTGAAGAAGTTTCTCCCCCGTAGCGCATTTAGTCAGACAGTATTGTTGATTGGCAGTCTATTGCTGATCAACCAGCTGGTGTCGTACCTGTCTGTGGCCACCTATTTTATCCAGCCAACCTATCAACAAATAAATCAGTTGATCGCACGTCAGGTAAAATTGCTTTTCGTCGATGGGGTCGACATTGGTCGCGAGCACTTGACCATGGTCGATGCCCTGAATGCCAAGGTTCGTGACGATGGCATGCAGATCTACAACCAGAAGCAAGCGCGCGAAGCAGGTATCGATCAAGCGGTATATTATGGATTTTTATCATCACAGATGTCTGAGCACTTAGGCGGGAAGGCCGAAGTCAAGATAGCCCAGGGAGATGACTTCGAGATCTGGATCCGTCCCCCTCAAGCTCCCTCTATCTGGATCAAAGTTCCCTTAACCGGTTTCAACGAGTCAGATTTGTCCCCGCTCACACTCTATCTTATGGTGATTGGTGCATTAAGTGTCGCTGGCGGATGGTGGTTTGCCCGACAACAAAATAGACCCCTTAAAAAACTTCAAAAAGCGGCCATTTCGGTCTCGATGGGTGACTATCCCGAACCCTTGCCCCTCAGTGGCTCTACCGAAATTGTCGAAGTAACCAACGCCTTCAATCAGATGTCACACAGCATGAAACAGCTCGAACAGGACAGAGCCCTGTTGATGGCTGGAATATCCCATGACCTACGTACGCCATTGACCCGTATCCGCCTAGCCTCTGAGATGATGGTTGAAGAAGATGAGTATCTCAAAGATGGCATCGTGCACGATATCGAAGATATGGATGCCATCATCAATCAGTTTATTGCCTATATTCGCCAAGATCAGGAAAGTACACGCGAGCAAGGACAGATCAATCACCTTATTGAAGATGTGGTGCAAGCCGAATCGAACCGAGACGGGAAAATTGAAGTCGAGCTCAATGAATGCCCCGAGATCCCCATGCAGAGCATCGCCATCAAGCGCATACTCAGCAATCTAGTCGAAAATGCATTTCGATATGGTAAGGGTTGGGTGAAATTGAGTTCTCACTTCGATGGCAAACGGGTGAGTTTCAGTGTCGAAGACAATGGCCCCGGTATTCCGGAAGATCAAATCCCCAAACTGTTTCAGCCTTTTACGCAGGGTGATACGGCACGAGGCAGCGTCGGTTCAGGTTTGGGCCTTGCCATCATCAAACGTATTACCGATCGACATCAGGGCGAGGTGGTACTGACGAACCGCACCGAGGGGGGATTGCGTGCTCAGGTTTGGTTACCTATGGAGTAGAAAAAGTCTGCCTCTGCTCACTGTTGTGTAGCGTGTCTTCTATTTGCAATAAAGGTGTCATGCTACTGAAGTATTGCTGAAATATGCTTGCACCAAGCTCACTCTTTGGCGCAATACTGATGAAAATATCCACCCTTTCGCTTTCAGCCTCTGCGATCTTACTGCTTTTGGCAGCACTTCTGGCCACCGTCGTTGTTTGGAGTAATGAGCAAGGTCAACGGATTGAAACTCAGTCGAATGAGTTTCAGGGATTACAGCAAACATTCCTGATGCAAATAAGACGTGAACTCGACGCCTACCTCATCGCAGGTGATGCCAATAAGCTGGAGCTTGCCAAGGGTCAGCTTCAACAAATCGTGAGTAAACTGGCTCAATCCGAAACGCCTAACTCTATCGCGTTGCAAACTCAACTCACCCATTTCATCGATAAACTAAACA
>SDWK01000453.1 GCA_004195335.1 Shewanella sp. | reverse complement strand
AAAAGACACCCCTTACTATCCGATTAACCGACTCTGTGATAAACAAGTTTTTGAGAAGTATAAAGCGTTAGCCTCTTCTGAGGAAAATATATCCTTTGTAGGAAGGCTAGCGACTTATCGCTATCTTGATATGGATAAAGTTATTTCCGAAGCTCTTGTTTTTTCTGAGAATTGGCTAAATGCTCTTAATGAAAGCAGAAAGCTGCCTGTATTTTTATCAGACTTGTAATCGATTATTCTAAGGATGTACCAATGGATTTTTACCTGTGTTCGACGGTTAGAAATCTAATGCTTGCTATTATGAGGAGCGTGAAAAAAAATCACTCATCAAGCCTCATCATTGCTATTACAGATCAGCAGGGCATTAGTGAAAATGATTTTGATACAAGCGTGCTGCCAGACCACATTAAGATCGTTTTTGTCGAACGCAAAGAAATTCGTAAGGCTCTTGATCATCGTATATCCGGCTATGTTATCAGGCTCATGGCCGCAGTCGGCATTCAGACTACCTGTAAGCTAAGAAGTTTTTTTTGGGGTTATTTGAATAAGCATGTTTTTCCTCGAACACTAAGTAATAGCGCTGATAAAAAGCGACTTTTTCTGTTCAATGACCGCAATCGTGTTGCGCGGCTTCTGAGACTTTGTTTTGACGAGTATGAAGTGATCGAAGATGGCCTGTCCAATTACAGAGGACTGCCATTAAAGACTCACGAAAAGATCGTGCGGCTCCTCCATCGAAACGCTTGCTCACAGAGGTGTATTGGTGATGACCCTCGGTGCAAACGGATACATTTATTATCACCCGAAAACGCCCCCGTCGATATAAAGGGAAAAGTATTTCCTATTAACTTTCTTGATGCTGATATCGTACGTGCCATTTGTTTGCCATTTTTCCGTGTCTCTGGGATTGGAGATGAGTTTGAATTTGACATTTTGTTAGCCACTCAGCCGGTCAGCATTGGACGTCTCACCCTTACCAACGCAGATATTGACATCTATCGGGAGGTGCTGGCGATGATACGGGAAAAAGGATTGAGGCCTGTGATAAAGGTTCACCCGAGAGAAAGTGCGCCTAGATATGAGAGAGCCTTCAATGGAGTGCCGGTGATAGCGGGAAAAGTCCCGCTTGAACTCATGCTATTTGGATCTAGGGAGCCAGTCAAAATACTTTCTATTTATTCATCAGCTGGAATGGGGTTTGAGCAGTTCTGTCGGAGGTTATGCCTGGTAAGGGATGAGGAAGCAGAGGCGATGGCAGCTCTTTTTGATTCATGGAAAAAGGAACCTTCGTTGCTCAGGCAGCGTATCTTAAAGGTGTTGGAGGTTGAATAGCCTATGAACAAGCTTGTATTTGTGCTTCCTAGCCTATCAGGTGGAGGTGCAGAAAAATTTGTCATTAACCTATACCACGCAATGGAACAGTATCAAGGGTATGATTGCCACATTGTTATTCTAGATAACAAAATTGAACATGCGATTCCCGGTAATATGCAAATCCATGTGGTCACTGAAGCTGCAACTGTTTCGAAGTCTGGCATTGGACGACTTACCTACCGGAAGAAGCTGGCTCAGCTCGTAGACAGTTACATTGATCGTGCGATTGGAAGTGACTGTGTCATATTGTCGAATATGTTTTATGCCGACAAGGTTATGTCTGAAAGCCGTCATCGAGTCTTACACGTTATCCATAGCGCCTATACTGAATCGCTCTTAACGGGAAAAAATGCATTAAGAAAATACGCCATTAAGCGGAATATTAATAAGGTATATGGTCGACATCCGCTGATTTTTGTTTCTGAAGGGGCTCGCATGAGCTTCCAGTCATCATTTCACCACAGCTCTCGTCAGCACGTGATTTACAATCCGATACCGAAAAAGAAAATATGTGAGTTGGCGGCTTGTGATGCGGATGTTCCTCAGGAGAGTTACCTTGTTCACGTTGGTCGGTTCAATCGAGAAAAACGCCATGACAGGCTTCTGCAAGCTTTTGCAAAGGCAAAAACGGATTTGAAGCTTCTGCTGATCGGTGATGGCAAGCTCAAGAGCAGTCTGCTCCAGCAAATTGAAATGCTGGGGCTAGATGGTCGTGTTGATTTAATTGGCTTTACATCAAACCCATACCCTTATATTAAGCGAGCAAAAGCGCTGTTATTGACCTCAGACTTTGAAGGGTTGCCAACAGCCATTTTAGAGGCAATGTGTTTAAATACTCCCATTGTGGCTTTGGACTGCCCAGGAGGGATTCGTGAAATATTGGAGCCTAACTCTCCATCTCTTGTGTGTTTCGATAACCAGTCAAAACTAGTGGCGGCCATCGATAATGTTGTTAATCGGCCGGAAGATTACACCTGTGATCTGCCAGGACGTTTTGATACAAGAAGTGTGGCATCAAAATATGCAGAGCTGTTAGCCGAGTTGTAGTGGCCAAGTAAAACTGGCCACAGTTTTAGATTTATGCCGGTAACGCGCTTCTGTCGCGTTTGGTCAGATACTTCCATTATGCTGATGAGGTCTTGTCTGGCTGTAGTAGCCACGATGTATTTAATAATCTAATTATTTGCCTCTGTCAATGGGTGTTAATCTAGCTTCGATACCCATTCCGTCTTCAAACTTATAAAGAATCGCTCCATCGGGCTGTTACTCCGAAAATCACCTCGACAAGCCATTCTTTGTTTTATG
>SDWK01000932.1 GCA_004195335.1 Shewanella sp. | reverse complement strand
CTCTTTTTACTTTACTTTCTTTTTTAATCCCAGACCCAATTCTCGGCCTCGAATGCGGGCGTAAAAAGGAAATCCAATCAGCAATGACCCCAGTAGCAGTACTTCAATGAGGGCAAATAGTAGATGTTCATCAGTCACATAGAGCAAAGTTAATCCATGCAACATGTATAAACAGATGATGAAGCTTCCCCAAGCATAGGTATAAGGTGCACCGATTAATACCCCCCTAAGTGGAAGCAGGAGTGGAATGATCCACAGCGCTGTAAACACGGGAGAGTATTCTCCCGTTATCCCTTTATAGATGAACCAAGCACATAATTGAATGACCAGAACGATATAACCTGCCCGGCATAATTTAAACAAGGTATTAGAGCTCATTCGGTTACCTTAACTTATAATATTGAAAGCACATTTTCAGGTGGTCGACCAATGGCGGCCTTGTCATTGGCAAGGACTATCGGGCGTTCGAGCAGTTTTGGTGTTTCGATTATAGCCTGGATAAGTTGTGCTTCTGTGAGATTAACATCAGCTAATCCTTGCTCTTTATATTCAGTTTCTTTAGTTCGCATCAATTCGCGTGCACTGATGTTGAGCTTTACCAATAAGCCTTCAATTTCACTTCGAACTAATGGTGATTTCAAATATTCTACCACTTGAATTTGACAGTTCTGTTCTTGTAATAACGCCAGAGTTTGACGACTTTTCGAACAGCGTGGGTTATGAATAATAGTAACTTGAGTCATTGGATATACGTCTTCATGTAAAATTTGTCGACATCATACTTTAAAAGGTGAGCAAAGTCACAAAAAGTCATTTGGCATTAAGGGCTGACATTCATTTTTATCGTGTCTTTCTAGTAAGTTAGTCCGGGCAGGTGGCGTTTACAGATGGGAAGCTGCGAATAGATTTTAGCTAGGTTGACGCAGAGTAAGGCTTGCCATTTATGATTGAAAAAAGAGCTCAGTAACCAGGATAGTGTTTACTGAGCATCACGGTGTGCCAGCCTCGTTAATTCAATTGCTCTAAGGCTCTATTTGATTGTTTAAACTGGCGAATTCTGGCTTCAATTCTTGCCAATTGAAGCGGATTTTCGGCAGATAACTTGTAAGCAAAGTTTAACTGGTCGATAGCCCCTTTGTAGTCAGCGACCAAGGCCATAGACTCAGCATTTACAAAGTGCTCCATTGCCTTATTTTCAGTTTTTATATAGGCATCTCTGAGTAAAAACAGAGGAAGCTGGTTCTGTTTATCAAGAAAAATCATATCCTCTAAGAGAGGTATGGCTTTAGTGGGTTGATCTGATTCAATATAAACATTGGCGAGATTGATATTGATCACTTGTGACGTGGGTTTTAATTTTATTTGAGTTTCGAGGAGGGCAATTGCATCTTTATTGGCTTTTTTCTGTACTAACAGATCTGTCTTCGTATCGATGTAGAATAAATTATTTCTATCTTCCTTGAGCAGATTGTCGATGATGCTTTCAGCTTCATCGAAACGCTCGGCTCTGAACAGTGCTAAAGCTTTTCCATACAGAGCGGCATTTTTAAATGTGTAGTTATGTTTTTTTAGTTGGGTATCAAACAAAGCTAATGCAGCTTCTTCACTGTAACTTGAAAATCTAACCTGAATGCGGGCCTTGGCCAACTGAAAGTCAATATTATCGGGAACGAACTTGAGAGGGTATTGCATCGCTCGGTTTCTGGCTTCTGTAATACGGGACTCGGGAAGAGGGTGAGTCAATAGCATTTGTGGCGGCTTAGTCGTGAAGCGGTATCGAGTAGCCAGCTTGGCAAAAAAATCGGCAGCCCCATTTGGATCAAAACCCGCATCGACTAAAATTTTCATTCCGATCCTGTCGGCTTCTTTCTCGTGCAGGCGGGTATAGTTAATCTTGGCTTGTGTCGCTAATGCTTGTGTCGTTGCCAACGCTGCCATGCCTGCCTGAGGGACTGCAATGGTCAATAAGATAGCGCCTAACATGCCAACCATTGTTGCCGTTGAACTTTTTTCTTGTGCTTCTAATGAGCGGGCTAAATGCCGTTGCGTTACGTGAGTAATTTCATGACCTATTACTGACGCGATTTGACTTTCATTATCGGCATTGAGAAATAAACCAGTATGTACGCCTACATGGCCACCGAAAAAAGCAAAAGCATTGATCTCATCATTTCTTAACAGGAAAAAATAGAAGGGAGTTTTCACGCCCGTAGCATGCGCAACAAGCTTATTGCCTAACTCCGTGAGATATTGAGTTAAGACTGGATCGTTGAGAATAGGAGCCGATGAACGAATAACCCGCATATAAGCATCACCATATACCGTCTCTTTCTCGAGACTGAAGGTATTCACGGCGGCAGTACCAAGATCAGGAAGGTCGTTATTAGCCAGACTCAAAGGGGCTGTAGCGCAAAAAATAAGTGACAATGCACCTGCGAGAAGAGATTTTGGCGAAGTAAGTTTACTCAAACTGATCCTTAATTTAGGGCTATGTTGTCCTAAGAAGACAATCTAAAAATGTTCTGCAGCAATTTAATTTTACCCGCAGAGTGAGTCTTAATCCATATTTGTTTTATCGTTACCCATTACTATCTCATTGCATAACTTGTGGTTTGCCCTGCAACTCAGGATAATGGCTTAACTTTATTCATAGCATGAATATTATGGTTTCTATTGATTTAACCGCAATACGGTGCCCATTAGCGTTAGTGAAAGTAAAACTCGCATTAAAACAACTTGAAGATGGAGAGGTGCTTTATGTTTCTTTATCTGACATTGGGTCTAGGCAGGATGTTCCCCGTTTTTTAAAAAAAGTCGGATATCGGTATTCTGAGGTATCCAATGATGAGAGTATGCTGACGATAAAAATATGTAATTTTCGTTAGAACTAGGATATAAAATTTAGGAATCTTTAATGTTAAATTTGTTGACTACTTGGTATAAAGAGCGATTTAGCGATCCTCAGGCGGTAACCTTAGTTTTTATCTTGGTGGGGATTGCCCTTGCAATTTATTTTGCTGGTGGCTTGTTAGCACCATTATTGGTGGCATTAGTATTGGCCTTTCTACTCGAATGGCCTGTTGCCCAGATGCTTAAAATTGGTATGAATCGGACGACAGCGGCCTCAGCAGTGTTAGTCCTGTTCATTGGCATAATGTTACTGCTCACGTTTGGTCTTGTTCCCAGTATATGGAAGCAGGGAGTCGCCTTAATCACTGATTTGCCGACGATGCTGGATAAGGGACTTCAAACGGCACAGACATATGTGAATCAGTACCCACAGTTTGTGAACCCCGATCAACTCGATGGCATGGTTGCAGAGCTTAAGAAGATGCTCGATACTCAACATCTGCTCGATATCGGTAAGCAAATAATAGGCTACTCTGCATCTTTGTTAGTGTTGATGGTGTATGCCATTTTAGTTCCACTATTAGTTTTCTTTTTCTTAAAAGATAAAGACGAATTACTTAAAGGCAGTAAACGCTTTATACCCACAAATCGCGATCTAGCGCGTAAAGTGTGGTACGAGATGAATCAGCAAATCTTTAATTATATTAGAGGCAAGGTGATTGAAATTGTCATCATAGGTGTCGTCAGTTACCTCTTCTTTGCCATCATGGATCTCAGGTATGCGGCATTACTCGGCGTGTTAACGGGCCTGTCAGTGCTTATTCCCTATGTTGGGGCAACATTAGTCACATTGCCTATCGCCTTAGTTGCATTTTTCCAATGGGGAATAAGCCCTGAATTTGGTTATCTGATGTTAGGTTACGGTATTATACAAGCCTTGGATGGTAACTTATTGGTCCCGATTCTGTTCTCTGATGCGGTCGACCTGCACCCGGTGTTTATTATTGCTGCCGTACTCATCTTCGGCGGATTATGGGGAGTGTGGGGGGTATTCTTCGCGATACCTTTAGCCTCGCTGGTGAAGGCGGTGTTAAATGCCTGGCCGACACCAACCACTCAAGCTAGTGTCAATGAGGCGCAACCGGACTAGCTATATATCGGGTCATTGAAAAAGGGGCTTTGCCCCTTTTTTGTTTTAACGATTCAGGCTTAATGACTTAGACTTAATCATTCTGTCTTATATGACGGTGTCACCAATCGTGGTAGAGCCTCCCTTTGCACTAATACAGAGACTGTTTTGCCGTGACAGCCAGAGCACGGTAAACGATCGTCGTTTGTTTAGCCTTTATATTCCAATGTTGCCAATAGAGAGGCACCCGCTTCCTTTTTGCTGGTGTTATTTCTACAAGTATGCCTTTTTCAAGCAAGGGTTCTGCTTGAAGGTGTCCAACTAATCCGTAACCTAATCCCTGTATGATGGCATCGAGAAAGCTCTCCGATGACGGGATTTTATGTTCTCGCCAACTCCCCGGGGGCATTTTGAAGTATTTACTCAGGTATTTTTCATGCAGCTTATCTTTAGTTGAAAAGACAACCGCGGGGGCCCTTTCGAGTGATGTTTGAGTAATATTGACCGGAAAATATGTTTGAATGAACTCAGGCGTTGCGACACATAAGTATTCCATTTCCCCCAGATATTCGCTGCTACATCCAGTCAAAGGGGCTTGGGTCGTGGTGACACAGCCTACTGCCTCACCGTTTTTAAGTAGATTATGTGTATAAGACTCATCATCAATAATCAATTCCAATAACCACTGATGACGTTTAAATACCTCACATAGAGCCGGAAGAAACCATGTGGCCAGACTGTCAGCATTAACGGCTATTTTAACGATAGTAGGAAGCTTAGGATCGTCAGCATCCATCTCAACACTTAATTCACTCTCCAAAAGTTGCACTTGTGAGTAGTGCCTCAGTAATCTTTTCCCCATCGGGGTCGCTTCCACTGGGGTTGAGCGGATCACTAAGGCCTGTCCAACCCTCTCCTCAAGCAATTTAATTCTCTGAGAAACGGCAGGTTGTGTGATGCACAGCACTTTAGCCGCGCGATCGAACCCTCCTTCAGAGATAACGATTGATAGGGCGCGTAGATGTGCGTAATCGATCAAAGTAGCTTCTCCACAAATCAACGGTCTATTATAAGTTTTACTTATACACCATAAAAAACATTAGTTATATTTATTTTTATTGTTTAGGTAAGCTTGCGAGCAATTAGTAGTAGGACATTGGAACAACACAGATGCAGGCATTTATTCAGGGTATAGGAATTGGCGGAAGCCTTATTATGGCGGTAGGCGCCCAAAACGCATTTGTGCTCAAACAAGGGTTGAAGCGTTCGCACTCTTTACCCATTGCCGCACTATGTTCATTAATCGATGCATTGATGATCACGGCGGGTGTCGCAGGCCTTGGACATTTGATATTAGCCTTTCCTTTGATTAAGGATATTGCCAGCATAGGTGGGGCGATCTTCTTGTTGGGTTATGGTGCTAAGGCATTAGCGTCTTCATTTAATGAGCAAACAATATCAGCAGGGGCGACGAAAGGTACTGAAACGCTTAAGGCTGCGGTACTGACGACACTTGGGATTAGTTTTCTCAATCCTCATCTGTATTTAGATACGGTAGTACTGCTTGGTAGTATTAGTGCACAGTTTGAAGGTGTTGATCGTCCATTATTTGGTGCTGGTGCGGTGCTGGCATCGTTTGTTTGGTTTTTCAGCTTAAGTTTTGGGGCGAGATATTTAAGTCCACTGTTTCAAAATCCTAAAGCTTGGAGTTACTTAGACCGATTTATCTGCATGACGATGTGGACTATTGCGGCGGTCTTGATCTGGCCTTACTTGTAATTTTTTCTTGTTACCACATAAAAACGCCCGCTATTTGCGGGCATTTTTATGTGGTATAAAAATTAAGAACCTTTTAAATGATCAAGTACCACATCGTGATGGTTTTTCGTTTTAAACTTATTGAATACATGACTGACTTTGCCATCTTGGCCAATCAAGAAGCTCAGTCTATGGATGCCGTCATAGACTTTACCCATGAACTTTTTTTCTCCCCATACCCCGAATGCATCGGCGATGGCATGATCTTCATCGCTTAGCAGGGAAAAATTCAGTTCCTGTTTCTGGGCAAAACGGCTCAGTTTAGCCACAGGATCCGGGCTAATACCTAATATCGTCACATTCAGGCTATTGAGCTCTGTTTTACTGTCTCTTAATCCACAAGCCTGTACAGTACAGCCTGGAGTCGACGCTTTTGGGTAAAAATAAACGAGTACCGGTCCTTGCTCAAGGCATTGTGATAAGGAGATCGGCTGGTCGTCTTGGTTTTTAAGCGTGAAAGAAGGAGCTAAGTCGCCTTTGATCAATGTGTTCATTGGTTTTCCTGTGCGGTGTCGATTATTCTGATGTTATGCCTTGCATGCGTTTAATGCTGCAGTCTAACGCGACCTCATCAGCGAGTTCATTAATGCTGGTTTCCAATTTATCCAGGTCAACTTTCTCTGGTACATTAATGGTGAGGAAAACGTTTTGAGAAGGGTCACCTTGGTCATCTTCATCGGCATGGGATCTCACTGCAGCCAGGTCCAGGGAGCGGTCGGCGAGGAATTGAGTTATCTTCTTCATGGTGCCGCGTTGGTTGCTACCGCTGAAAGTGACTTCGAGTCTGGAAATGTAATTTTGAGCAGTATGTTTAGAACTACGCTTCATTACCGTCATTAACTCGAGTTCGACGCTGAGACTCGGAAGATTAGTTTCCATCTTAGTAATGGAAGCCCAAGAGCCGGAAAGCATCATAATTAATGTAAATTCGTTACCAAATAAGGCCATTCGACTGTCGACAATATCGCAGTCGCATTCACTTGCAAGTCTTGCAAATCTACTGACAATTCCAGGGCGATCGGCGCCCAGCGCAGTAACAACAAGATGGTTGGACATGAATTCTCCTTATTAATTCGAAGTATAAAAAAACGTAATATGTAACCGCACGTTTAATATCAGTCGCTAATGTTACCATAAGTTACGCAAGATGAGATCCCCATCTTATGCCTTGGTGTATTCAAAGTGTTAGGCTCTGGAGTCTGTATAATGAATCGGTTTGGCTATATCTGTCATCCAGAGTATTGAATACTTTTCATGATGAAAAAGACTTAACGCTAACCAAACGCTGAAATGCTTGTTTTTAGCTGTTAGCATCAGTACCATAGCGAGTCCTGAATTCTTGGGGAATTAACATGATAAACGGAAGCATCGTAGCCTTAATCACACCAATGAATAGTGATGGCTCAGTAGATTACAAAAGTCTAGAAAATTTAGTCGAGTACCATATTGCTGAAGGTACAGATGCCATCGTTGCCGTAGGCACCACTGGTGAGTCTGCTACTCTTCCAATTCCTGAACATATCGAAGTGGTCTCTCAAACCGTCAAGTTTGCCGCGGGTAGGTTACCTGTGATTGGCGGCAATGGTGGTAATGCCACGGCCGAAGCCATTGAGTTGACTAAAGCTCAGTCTAAACTCGGTGTTGCCGCGATGTTGGGTGTTACTCCTTATTACAACAAACCGAGTCCTAAAGGGATCATCGCGCACTACAAGGCGATTGCCGCGAGCACTGACATTCCTCAGATACTCTATAACGTTCCCGGTCGAACCGCTGTTGATATGTTGCCGGAGACGGTGGCTGAACTTGCCGAGGTGCCGAATATTATCGGTGTCAAGGAAGCAACCGGTGACATTACGCGTGTCAAACGTCTGCGTGAGCTGTGTGGGGATGATTTTCTCCTCTATAGCGGTGATGATGCCACGGCGAGAGAGTTTTTGGCTCTGGGCGGCGATGGTGTAATTTCGGTGGCGAATAACATAGTACCGAAACAGTTTAAAATAATGTGTGACGCTGCGTTAGCGGGTAATGTTCAGGCGGCTATGGCTGCCGAAGATTCAATCAAGGGACTCTTTAGCGCGCTGTTTTGCGAAGCCAATCCCATACCCGTGAAGTGGGCTGTTCATAGAATGGGTCTAATCAGCCAAGGTCATATACGTTTGCCTTTAACGGAACTTTCTACTGAGTTTCATGGTCTGTTGTTAGATGCAATGAAAAATGCTCGAATAGAGGTTAAATAATAGATGTTAAAGCAAGTGACTCCTTTAGTTCTCATCGCAGCCGTTACGGCTTGTAGTTCACCGGTTGAACGCAGGCAAGCGAACGGTGGGGATGAATATACCAATGTGAAAGTGCAATCCGCTTTGATTATTCCTGAAGGGTTAAATACTCCTAAATATAGTAATGAGTATGCTATTCCAAAGCTGAACCCAAAGCTTGATGACAAATTAGTGGGAAATCTGCTGGATATCAGACCGCCATTGCAAGTATTACCCATGGCGGAAGGCACGCATGTCGAAGAAGGTGGCGATAACATTAAGATTGTTGTTGAATCTCTCGATAATGACACCGATCTTAAACTAGAACTCTATACCGTTCTTAAGAATTATTTGGCTAGTCAGTCCATAACCGTGCTAAGTGACGATTATGACAAAGGCTTATTAGAGACGGATTGGATCGAAAACCAAGAGGTTATCGATTCAAGCTTTTGGAGCAGTGATGAGGTCTATCAACTTCGTCAACGCTATCAGTTTAAAGTGGATGTTCGTCCCCATGGCCGAAGTGGTCACATCGCCATTAACCTGATTGAACATGAAGAAAGCTTTGATGGTGAGCAGCAAGATATTATCTTGAGTGGCGAAGATAAACGTCGCTATACGATTGATATGTTGAATAATGCTGTTGCCTACATGAGTGTCAAGCGAGCTCAGTCTATTAAAGCTAAACGTCTCAGAGAGAGTCTGGGCATCGACGTCGGTATCGTAAAAGGTGCGCCTGCAAGTATCGAAGGCGAAGCGGCAGAAGAATCTTATTGGTTAGCTGAAGCACCGTACCAGCGTACCTGGGATCGATTACGTATCGTGTTACCGGAAATGGGTTTTGAAATAGTTGATATGGATAGCAATAAAGGTCTTTATTATATCAATGTTAACGACGATTCTGGTTTCTGGAGTTCATTATGGAACGAAAAGAAACTCCCTGTTGAGGAAGGTTCATATCGACTCTTACTAAAAGAAGATGAGAGTGAGAAGAAGACGCGAATCTATCTCCATAACTCAGAAGATAAGCCATTGGATAATCTTGTAGTTGAAGCTATATATGATGGTTTCTCAGAGCTTATGCAAGAAGATCGTAAAATTCGATAGTTAGTTTCTGCTGTATCTAATTAAAAGGAGGCTTATGCCTCCTTTTTCACATCTGTAAATTGGTGTCTATTCCAACCCTACTCAATATATAACCTTATTCCGTCCATATCATGATTAATTATGTCTCTTTCGAGTATGAACATCACCTAACCCCGTGTGATGAATGTGTTTATTTGTAAGCAAAGGTAAAACAACTTGATGCTGTGTTAC
>SDWK01000969.1 GCA_004195335.1 Shewanella sp. | reverse complement strand
CCTAGAATAGACAGATTAGTCCTTGCTGACACAATCGCCTCTTCAGCAGTCAGTTCGCCCGTTAAAAGTTCTGTTAAACCCGCTTGAGGTTTTTTCCCTAGCATGAAAGATGATTGTCCCTGGGTGTCTGTATCTACCAGCAAAACTTTATAGCCGGCCAGCGCCAGACCCGCACTCAGGTTTACCGATGTTGTTGTCTTGCCTACACCTCCCTTACTTAAAGAGACCGCTATTTTTCTGGCATTCCTCCGCTTATCAATAGCTTCAGGGTGTGCCGGCTCAGCTACCATTTTTTGAGCGACGTGAATTGGAAATCTGTGGTCACACACTTTACATCGGACAAGCTGCCTTCTATTTTGAGTTATTTTACTTGTATCTACACGGTGTCTTCGCGAGCACTTAGGGCAAACTATAACGGTCATTGGGTACCCTTCTTCAGATCTTCCATCATGGCATTCAGCGCAACTTCAGCAAGGTGCTTGATCGAGACTTTTGTTTTACATTTAGACAAAACCTTGATTCGTATTTTCCCCTGTGTGTTCCAGACATGAACAGTGTGACTTTCACTTTCAGTCTTCCAAACCGGATCTTTCTGAGAGGTATGTATCTCGCTTTCAACAATATCGTCAGCACCGCTGTAGATTAACCAGTTGAGTTGTTCAACCTCAGGAATGTCATCTTCGATCGCTTCGCTCAGCAGCACTCCCATGACATCTACTATTTTCTCTTTAGACATATTCAAACAGCTCGTTTCTGATGGCAAGTAAAGTCTCTTCTATTTTTAAGACGGTGTCAGCGTCAATATTTAACCACGCGATACCACATAGCCAGCTTCCATCATTGTCGATTGAGTAGTGAATAACTTCGCCGTCTAAGCCTTCGAAAATCTTCTCGTCGAGAATGATGTTGCAGTCGGATATAATGCCCTGCGAAGCAATAGAGGTCGTGGCATCCATAGATATACTGACCCCTCTACTGCTTATGTCCACTAAAGGATATGTGTCGTTACCAATAACTAACAAAAATCTTTCTTTTCCTCTAACCGGAACACGATAAGATTCTCTCGCAAGATACCCAGGTTCAGATTTACCCGGTACTTCTTGGAACTCTAATAAATCTTCATTCTTATGTTTCATGAAGCAGCCACCATGAACAAGTTTATATTTCAGAATACGTAAAGCGCCTATATATATGTACTATAAGTAAGCACAGCGAATCAAACGGCACATCTGGCTAAAAAACCCTTCGAAAGCAAGACAGATAAAAACGGCAGCTTTATATCTTGGGCGCGTCCTGCCATTATCATCTTAATGCTAGACCCTTCTATGATTGACGGTTTCTGATGATTTTTAAGAAAGTATAAAAACATAGAGTTCACTCATCAGTTGGGTTTGCTGTTCTAACAAAAGGCATGACAATGGCGATTCCTATGTGGCGCTTAGGCCGACCTCTAAGCATTGTTGACTTTTAGTTACAGTATAGTACGACTGAGAACTTACATAGCAATAGTATGTCGTTAATGGAGGATGTGATGATGTAGGTCAACAATCATTAAAAATAAGAAGCCAATCCCTCATGGGCATTCGGGTTATACGATGTTACTGAGCTGCTGGTGATGAGCGCCGATCTGACTACTTATGCTTCCTCATCTTGAGGTGGCTTTCACCGAGGCCAAAATCTCAGCACCCCTTTTGACCTTTTCCTACAAGAGAAGCCGATGCGGTTAGTTTCTCTTGAGCGTTGAGTGCTGCCCCCCTGTAGTCCGGGGGGCGCACGCTCATCGCTTATGCCGGGAAGGATAAACCAACGCCTTCGCGGACACCGCTGGAAGGCCAGCGCTGGGTGATGGTTTTGCGCTTGGTGTAAAACCGTACCGCATCGGGACCATAGGCGTGCAGGTCGCCAAACAGCGAGCGCTTCCAACCTCCGAAGCTGTGATAGGCAACCGGCAGCGGTACGTTGATACTGACCATGCCCACTTAGCCTGGAAGTAGGGCGCACATGGCGTGTCCAAGGCCTCCCAGGTACGGACTTTATCCCCCCCAGGCTATCCGCTACACCAGACGTTATTCATTGACCCTAATGATCATTCTAATGTGTCAATTTGAGACAACTGGTTCTTTTTTATCCACACTTCAAGGGTGTAAAGCCCGGTATGTACGCCTTTGCGAGTGGCTCAATCTTTGCTAGCTTTTTAAAGCATGAAATCACACTATTTTGACATCATCGTTTTAGGTGGCGGTCCTGCGGCAGCGGCGACGGCCTTGGGTATGCAGCGTTTGGGGTATAGCGTCGGGTTAGTCACTCAGCCGCGCCCATTTGCCGCGTTGGAAGGGATCTCTCAGCGCGTTATCGAGGGTCTTAAAGGTGCCGGGCTGGAGAGCTCGTTAGAAGGGCTGCCTCCAGAGTCGCCGCGACAAGTGAGCTGGAACGGCCAAACCAATGCGGCCAATTACGAGACGTTAGTGGATCGCACCCGTTTTGATCGAGCCATTGTTAATCAACTGAGGTCAGCAGGGGTAGCGGTATACCCGGGCCGAGCGGAGGCGGTGACAGAAAAGCTCGACGGCTGGAGTGTTGTCTGTAAAGTCGTGGCTACAGCGTTTTTGGGCGGGCGGTTCTTAGCGGAATCGCGCGGCCGTAGTGCGGCCGCGGCTGGCATGTAGCGATTGCAAGGGCCCGATAT
>SDWK01000926.1 GCA_004195335.1 Shewanella sp. | reverse complement strand
GTATTTAATAAGGGGTTGTACTTTAATGAGAATGATGGCTCGTTGGCGGATTTAACAATCACGCTTGCTATCCAGTATAGGAAGATAGACGATGCTGGGGATCCAATTGGGGGCTTTGTTAATTTATGTATATATTATCAAATAGTTACGTCATTATTACTGTTCGGGATGTGAGTTTAGATGCCTTCTCACTATTTTGATGAAGCATTATTCGTCGATCTTGAGTATCACATATTCCGTAATGCGCATAATTATCGAGTCTATATACCAAATTTGTATAAGACATCTAGAGAGATAAGTGGATAAGTCTTGATGTAAACCTTAGAGAATTGATACACCTTTCTTGTGATTTGTTATTTCTCCGTTATGCTTCTCATTTTCGGATAGAACGTCTGACTTTTTAGTGAGCGATAAAAATGAACCAAGAGTTGTTGTTGGAAGCCATTAACCAAAAGATGCCCTTCGGCAAATATGCCGGGCGAAAATTACTCGAACTACCTGAGCCATATCTAGTATGGTTTCACTCTAAAGGCTTTCCTGAAGGAAAGCTGGGTGAGCAACTGGCTCTGATGTATGAGATTAAACTTAATGGGCTGGAGGGGATGCTACAACCCCTACTCAATAAAGTTCAAAAAAACTGAGTGTGTATCTCAGGTTCTGAGATCTTGCTCTAAAAGATACATATTGGTTTGTTACTTAGTGATCTTTATTAGAGATTTAATGAGTGCTCCATGTTTAAATGATTTGAATTGTAAAGCTGGGCTTAAAAATAAGGGAAAAACAATGATAGCTAAATTTGTTAAATTGGTTGCTGTAGCGACACTGGCATTAGGGATCTCTAGCGCATGGGCCCAAGGTGTTATGCATGAAGGTACTGTTGTTGACACTATGAATGGCGGTGGTTACACCTACGTACAGATTAAAGAGTCAGACAAAACTTTTTGGGCTGCGGGTCCTCAAGTCGAAGTGAACAAAGGTGATGTTGTTGTTGTTCAAGAGCAGATGTGGATGAATGACTTCACAAGTAAGACTTTGGACCGTACTTTCGACAAATTGCTATTTGTTGGTCGTATCGATAAGAAGTAGATCTACTTTTTAACGATAAATAGCGCGTATTAAAAGTGGTGAAATGGTGGTTTGATTATTTCGATAATCGCCACCATTTTCTTTTGCCTCGATCTGCTGCGATAATAACGATACCTAAGCTACCTCAAAATGCTCGTTTTAACTATGCCATCAAATCAGATGCTCTCACACCAGCCTCAATTATCCCTAATTCCATATCGTGCGTGTTATGCCCAATCGGTAAGTCAGATTTTTCATGATGCGATCCATTACATTGATGATGAAATCTATTCGAAAGAGCAGAAGCGTGCTTGGTCTCCCAAACCCAGATCGAGTTACCATTGGCACAAACGGTTAACGAGAAGCAAAACCTGGTTGGTTGTGGATGAGGCTATGATTGAAGGAGCGCATCCCAAGTGCTGTGGTTTTATCAATGTTGAGACTCACTTTAACAATAGAGGCTACATAGACAGCCTGTATGTTCATCCCGCTTATCAACATAGTGGTATTGGCCATACACTGTATGAGGCCCTGGAAGTGTGGGCGTTAGAACAGCAGTATCCTAGCTTAACCGTAGATGCATCTCTGCTATCAAAGTGGCTATTTCTCTCCCATGGCTTCAAAGTGCAACATAAGAGCTATCAGGAAAAGTTAGGCCAGATATTTATGGGTTTTCTTATGAGTAAGGCCTTAAAGACATCATAAGGTTTGGGGGGAGAGACGGCCTTCGTTCGATGGATAGTTCTTGCGGTGACGGGCCAAAGGCCGTCGCCTTCAAGCCTTCGAACCTTCCATCCCTTCACATTTTGGCATTACATGTGGCTGATATATTCGAGCTGAGGCAAGATATCTTGCTCAAATGACTGTTTATGGCTCATGAAGCGAATAAATGCTGAGGGAAGAGTGAGTCCTTCAATCGCTTGCTGATAACTGGCTTGGAGTAATGGAGAATATCCCTCTTTCCCCGAAGCGGTGTAGGCGGATGAAACACCAAAGTAGTGCTCCTGTCTGTCGACGCTCTCCCATGTATCCGGCACGTCTGCTGTGCTGCCATTGCGTAATACTTCGAGTGACAAAATACGTTGTCCCAGCGGTTTTCGGCCGTCGTAACAATACTTTAAACCGTAGGTATAAGGAAAACTACCAGCACCTGTCCCAGTTACGCTGTTGTTGGTTGCCGAGTTAATCGCCGATTCAATTGCTTCATATAGGTGTTGTCCTTTGATTTGATATTTAACCAAAGAGAGATCGAATGGCAGCAGACGCCCGACAACATCGGCAAGTGTCAGCTCACCTTTATTGAGTGAATGCCGAACCCCACCCGCATTGTGGAGGGCAAAATCGACTCTGGAGTACATGAGTTTCGCTTCATGATAAATACTCTTACACACCAAAGGGGCTATCTCACTGCCATGTGGCAGGGATTTGCTCGGGAGTCGGGTATGAATCAAGTTTTTGGGTATAAAACCCAGCACCTGTTTTTCAAGTGCTGCAATGGCTGGACGGTATTGAGAGTGGATTACTTGTGTGATCGTGGCATCTTCTTTGTCCCAGCGGATCCCTGGATGATCACGCAGGTAGGCTCTGATCTTATCGTAATCTGAAGTGGTAATACCTTGCTTCGATTCAAGAATAAACTGATCATCGAGCATGAAGTAGTTATGACCATCGAGTGAGATAACCTGTCCGCTTTCATTAAATTCCACGTCCGCAATTCCGATTGTTTCGGCGTGCTTTCCGGCATGTAGAATGGCCGTATTATTGACTCTGACACCATAGGGAGTCGAGCTTAGGCCTAATACTTTAAATTCACCTTGCAATGTATGTGTGTGACCACCAACGATAAGGCTAATACCGTCAACCCGCTCGGCTAATATCTTATCCTGATCGTAACCAAGATGACTGAGCACTACAATATGATCTATGCCCTGTAATTTAAGGTGCTTTACGGTATTTCGAGTCGTTTCGATGGCATTGATAAAAATCATGTCCGGATCGGGACGCGCGATCTCCGCCATCTGATCCAATGTGATCCCAATAATGGCAACTTGCTTATCTTTTAGGGGTTTAATCAGAACTTTTGCTCTGCTGTTGACGTCATCATAATCGAACAGGTTTTCATGTCCCTTAATAGGGGAACACTTATCTGAGACTTCCTGGCTCATATCCATATTTCCGGCCAACAGTGGAAATGAGATGTCATTGAGAAACGCTAAGATAGGTGCACTGCCATCATCGACTTCATGGTTGCCCAGGACCATCGCATCGGGCTTTAGCAGGTTTAGCAGATGTGCGTTGGCCGTTCCCTTAAAATGGTTGAAATAGAGCGTGCCTTGAAAGCTATCGTACAACTTCCCCTCGGTATCGACAGTGAAATGTACCCGACTCGAATCGAAATGAGAGTGAGTATCGTTGATATGGGCGAGCTTGAGCGTGTATCTATGGGGCATTTAATGGCAATCCGTATAAAGATTTGAGCAGGGTATGAGAGTCAAAATATTGATGAATATGGCGTGTCTCAGGATGACTGCAAGGTTTACTTTAGTAATTATAATCCCGATTGATGATGATAAATGCGGCTTTGCCGCAATAGAACAAGTAGTGCGTCAGGCTGGACTATTTAAACAGATGAGCGCTTCAATCGGGTGAAGATTATATCGGCAGAAAAGTAAAAGGGAAACCTGAGTTTCCCTTTTTTATCGCTATCGTGGAGATAAGCTGAGATTTCGCGTTGATAACCGTTCAGCGGTTATCGACTCCGGTTACCTGAAATCTCCGCGATTAAGATTTTGGGGTTTCGATGTACGATTCAAACTCTCCGTCATCGGAGAGACGGATCCCTTTATCTTTCATGCGCTTTTCCCACAACTTGTGGGCCAGTTGCTGCATGTCAGTGACCGGGTCGTTGGTATCGACGATCTCGAGCCCCAAAAGTGATTCGACGATATCTTCCAATGTAACAATTCCTTCGCCGGTACCGTATTCGTTAACCACAATGGCAATCTTGGCATTGCGCTTAATGAGCAGTTGAAACAGAGGCAGGATTTTCGCCGTTTCGGGAACAACGACCAAGTTATGTTTTAACTCACTGATCGGAGCTTGAGGCGTGTTGCGCTCGGCAAGCAAAATATCGTTACGATTGATGTAACCGATCACATCATCAGGGTCTTGATCGTATATTGGAATACGAGAGAAGGGCGAGCCTGTGTGTTTCAGGGCAAACTCTTCCTGAGAAAGCGCCGCCGGTAGGGTGAACATCACGGTTCTTGGCGTCATTATCGCGGTAACTGGCATCTCTTTGACTGATAGCATCTGAGTCAAAATCCTAGACTCTTGCTCGTCGAGCTCTCCGGATTCATGGCCCATTTTCGCCATCGCACTCATTTCCTGACGAATGTACTGCCCCTCGTCTCCTTTTCCTAAGAGCTGAGTCACCTGACGTGACATCCAGATAAGCGGCTTAGTGAGGCGCTCCATCCACAAGAGGGCGATCGAAACCGATGGGGCGAGTGAGCGCCAATAGTTTGCACCTAATGTTTTAGGAATGATCTCAGATAAAAACAAGATTAGAAACGTCAGGACACCGGAGAACACACCGAGCATCTCATCACCAAAAACTTTGGCCGCTTGAGCGCCTGCCACTGCCGCACCGACGGTGTGAGCAATAGTGTTAAGAGTGAGAATTGATACCAGTGGAGATTCGACATTATCTTTCTGTTTACCGAGTCGCTTTGCCGCTTCAGGGTTTGAATGCGCGAGAGTTGCAACATAGCTGGGAGTGACAGAAAGAAGGACTGCTTCGAAAACGCTGCACAGGAAGGATATTCCGATAGCAACGGCTACAATAACGATGAGGGTGATCATTTATGGAATTACATTTACGGACCAATATTAGTCCAAGTAGATTCTAACATTAAGTATGCAGAAATGCTTGTTGCTAGTAAAAATGGGCTAGTGTCTGTATAATTTGCCGCCCCGTTGTGGGTATTAGGTCCGTATTTAGTGTTGAGGTTAGTCGAAATGAGTGAAAAGAAGATCAATTTATTGGATCTTGACCGTAAAGGGTTAAGAGCATTATTCACAGAAATGGGTGAGAAGCCTTTCCGTGCCGATCAATTGATGAAGTGGATTTATCATTTTGGCGTGACTGACATTGAGTCGATGAATAATATCAATAAGACGCTGCGAGCTAAGTTAAGTGCGCGATGTGAAGTTACCGCACCCGAAATTTCCAGTTATCAAAAATCGGCAGATGGTACGATTAAGTTCGCCATCAATGTTGGGCAGGGGCAGGAAGTCGAAACTGTCTATATCCCTGAAGAGGATAGAGCTACCTTGTGTGTCTCTTCTCAGGTGGGCTGTGCTCTGGAGTGTACTTTCTGCTCAACGGGTCAGCAGGGGTTCAATCGTAATTTAACCGTTAGCGAAATCATTGGCCAGGTGTGGCGTGTTGCCGAGTTTATCGGTTTCCAGAAAGATACGGGTGAAAGACCTATCACTAACGTTGTTATGATGGGGATGGGCGAGCCACTGCTTAACCTAGCAAACGTTATACCTGCAATGGATATCATGCTCGATGACTTCGGTTTTAGCTTATCTAAACGCCGTGTCACTGTATCGACTTCTGGCGTAGTTCCTGCGCTGGATAAATTGGGCGATGCGCTCGACGTTGCATTAGCCGTGAGTATTCACGCGCCTAACGATGAACTCCGTGATGTCCTGGTTCCCGTTAATAAAAAATATCCACTGGAAGAGTTTTTGGCCGGAATTCGTCGCTACATTGCCAAATCTAATGCTAACCGTGGCCGTGTTACGGTTGAGTATGTAATGTTGGACCATATCAATGACAGCACTGATCAGGCTCATGAACTGGCTAAGCTGATGAAAGATACGCCATGTAAGATTAATTTGATTCCTTTTAATCCTTATCCGGGGTCTCCCTACGGTCGCTCTTCTAATTCACGCATCGATCGCTTCTCTAAAGTTCTGATGGAATACGGGTTTACTGTCATCGTCAGAAAAACCCGTGGAGACGATATTGATGCCGCTTGTGGTCAGTTGGCTGGGGATATTCGAGATAGAACCAAGCGTTTAGCTAAAAAACGCATGCAAGAGAGCCAAATTTCAGTCACAATAAACTAACTCTTTGTAATATGTAGATAGATAGGCTTGCCAATGATGCAAGGATTAACCCAAATTACCGCCATTACCCTGCTCGCTATGGGTCTTTTGAGTGGGTGCGTATCAGAAAGTACCTACAGCGGTACTGACGTCCTGGTGGCTGAGAAGGAATTTGACAGTGAATCTGCCGCAAGGCAAAGAGCACTGCTTGGGTTAACTTATCTACAAAAAGGGAATAGCCAACAGGCTAAATATAATTTAGATAAGGCGGTCGAGTTCAATTCAGACATCGAAGCGGTGCATGTCTCAATGGCCTATTATTATCAAACCGTGGGTGAACTTGAAAATGCCGAGGCGTCCTATTACAAGGCGATAAGAACTTATGATGCGTCAGGGGATGCAATGAATAATTTTGGTGTCTTCTTGTGTCAGCAAGGAAAATATAAACAGTCAGAGGAGATGTTCCTTAAAGCTGTGCACATGCCTAAATATACTCGTTCAGCATCGAGTTATGAGAACTTAGGCATCTGTAGCCGTAAAGCGGGTGAGCTAGATAAAGCAAAAAAATATTTTGCTTCGGCCTTGAAATACGATTCGCGAAGGCAAGTGACTTTACTTGAATTAACCGAGATCGATGTTGAAACCGGGGATTATCTCAATGCAAGGGCTCAATTAGTACGTTATCATCGAGTCATTGCTGAGTCCGCGGAGAGTTTGACATTGGGAATAGAAATTGAGCAAGGCTTAAATGATCTAGATGCAGCCAGAAAATTTGGCATTTTGCTTTTAGCAAAATTTCCGGCATCCATAGAAGCTAAGCAGTATCGAGCAAGTATGCACTGATGACTAAAAATGAAATCGATATGCTCAAGGATGAAGCAGAGACTAATGTCGAAACAGATAAATCGGAACAACAGGATTCGCTCGGAGCAATATTAAAAGCTGCTCGTGAGAAACAGGGGGCGAGTGTTACTGATATCGCAGGGCAACTGCATCTACGTCCGTGTATCATTGAGAATATTGAGGCCGATAATTTCGGTGAAATAGCCTCTGCAACCTATGTTAAAGGCTATGTAAAAAATTACGCCCGTCTCGTTCAGGCCGATATAGATGCAATTCAAGCTTGCTTGGACAGGCAGTTACCTCGGGCATCAGCCCCAGAGATGCAGAGCTTTTCCCGTAAGACGACACGTCAGGCTCGCGATGGTCGTTTGATGTTTGTCACCTACCTTATCGCCTTTATTTTGTTGGCGTTGTTGGTACTTTGGTGGGTACAAAAGTCAGACACACTCTCCGATATCGATCTTTCAAAACCTACAGCGGAAGAGATGGCTGATTCTGAGCAGACTCAGCCAAACATCGATGGCCCTCTAATTGAAGAGGTCGCGCCTGCTGTTATTTCACCCGATAAGGCTAACACGGATAACAAACCTGAAAACGAGTCTGACAACAAGCCGGTCAAGGATCAGAATCGTGTTACAGAACGAGTCAATGCCGCATCAGTGATTGAAGTGGACGTACCCCAAAATACCAAAAAACTTGCCGAAGGGCTGTCATCGCTGAGTCTTAATCTCAATGGTGACTGTTGGATAAACGTCAAAGACGCTATGGGCGATACCTTAATCAATGATCTTAAGACTGCCGGTAGTAAGCTAAATGTTTCCGGAGTTGAGCCATTTATCATAACCTTGGGAGCTCCCCAGGCTGTGAGCATAGAATTAAATGGTGAAAAAGTGAGCCTGAATGATTTTCCTAGCGGGCGCGTGGCGAGATTAACCTTGCCCTTGGCTCAGTAACCATTAGGCTTCGCTTTGCGAAGAACAAGATCTGTTGATACTGTTTATGTTTCAGCGGTTGTCTGACAACAGAATGAAATAGACATATATAGAGTAAACACGATGTACAGCGAAAACCCAATCAAAAGACGAGCCTCAACCCGTATCTATGTTGGCGATGTTCCCATCGGTGATGGTGCCCCCATAGCAGTTCAGTCGATGACGAATACGCTCACGACAGATGTCGCGGCAACGGTTGCACAAATTCGAGCATTGGAAAATGTGGGTGCGGACATTGTCAGGGTTTCAGTGCCGACAATGGACGCCGCAGAAGCGTTTAAGTTGATTAAGCAACAATCAAATATTCCTTTGATTGCAGATATTCATTTCGATTATCGCATAGCGCTGAAAGTCGCCGAATATGGCGTAGATTGTCTGCGAATTAATCCTGGCAATATTGGCAATGAAGAGCGGATCAGAAGCGTTGTCGAATGTGCCCGTGATAAGAATATTCCTATTAGAATCGGTATTAATGGCGGTTCTTTAGAAAAAGACCTAATGGACAAGTACAAAGAGCCAACTCCCGAAGCCCTGCTTGAGTCTGCTATGCGTCATGTCGACATTTTAGATCGACTTAATTTCGATCAGTTTAAGGTCAGTGTGAAAGCATCGGATGTTTTCCTTGCGGTTGAAGCCTATCGACTGCTTGCTAAACAGATTGTGCAGCCGCTTCACTTAGGTATCACCGAAGCGGGTGGTTTACGTGCCGGTTCTGTTAAGTCAGCCGTAGGTCTGGGGATGTTATTAGCCGAAGGTATTGGCGATACACTGCGTGTCTCTTTGGCGGCCGATCCGGTCGAGGAGATCAAAGTTGGCTTCGATATATTAAAATCACTGAGAATTCGTTCTCGTGGCATTAATTTTATCGCCTGCCCATCATGCTCTCGCCAAGAGTTTGACGTGATAAGCACGGTTAACGAGCTCGAACGTCGTTTAGAAGATATCGTGACGCCAATGGATGTGTCTATCATAGGTTGCGTCGTTAACGGACCCGGTGAAGCATTAGTTTCAGATATCGGGCTTACCGGTGGCAATCGCAAGAGTGGCTATTTCGACGAAGGCGTCAGACAGAAAGAGCGTTTTGATAATGATAATATTGTCGACTCTCTTGAGGCTAAGATCAGAGCCAAGGCATCAATCATCAATGGGCGTATTCCTGCTCAAGATTTAAATAAGTAATTAGCACAAATTTGAGACTGCCGGTTAACCACCGGCACGGTACTCTATTGTGTCTGCTAACTGAGTTTTACGTTTAATAATGAAGCGTCAGGGTATATGAGATATACTGCGAGGCGCTTTTAATTTTATAGCTAATTTCGGACGAGTCTTTATCGTGGCAAAACAGATCCAAGCGATTCGCGGAATGAATGACATTCTGCCTACCCAAAGCCCTCTATGGCAAAAACTAGAAACCGTACTCAGAGAAACTGTCAGTGCTTACGGCTATAGTGAAATCCGTACTCCAATCGTAGAGAGTACAGACCTTTTTAAACGTTCAATCGGTGAAGTTACTGATATCGTTGAAAAAGAGATGTATACCTTCGATGACAGAAACGGTGACAGCTTAACACTCCGTCCAGAAGGAACTGCTTCGACGGTACGAGCGGGTAACGAGCACGGCTTGTTATATAACCAAGAGCAACGTCTTTGGTATATGGGTCCAATGTTTAGACATGAACGTCCACAAAAGGGTCGTTATCGTCAATTTAATCAGTTCGGTGTTGAGGTTTATGGCATCGGCAGCGCAGACATCGACGCAGAAGTATTGATGCTGTCGTACCGTCTATGGGAAAAATTAGGCATAACCGAGCATGTGACTTTAGAGTTAAACACCTTGGGCGACCCCGCTGAGCGTGCGGCCTATCGTGACGCGCTTATCGCTTATCTGGAACAGTTTAAAGAGCAGCTCGATGAAGAAAGCCAGCGTCGTATGTACACTAATCCGCTGCGCGTACTCGATACCAAAAACCCGGACGTGCAAGCCTTATTAACCGATGCTCCAGAGTTGATGGAGTATCTTGGTGAAGAGACTCGTGCACATTTTTCACATTTATGTGAACTCTTAGACGCCGTGGGTATCAAATACGTGATTAATCCACGTTTGGTTCGTGGTTTAGATTATTATAATCGCACCGTTTTCGAGTGGGTGACTTCGAGCCTAGGCGCTCAAGGCACGGTACTCGCAGGCGGACGCTATGATGGCTTGGTTGAGCAATTGGGGGGTAAAAACACCCCTGCCGTTGGTTTTGCCATGGGTCTCGAGCGTATCGTGTTGATGCTTGAAACTCTCGAATTAACCAAAGATATCCCTGCTATTGTCGATGTTTATGTCACAGCAATGGGAGATACGAGCAAGATTGAAGCTATTAAAATAGCCCAGACACTGAGAAGTGAACTGCCTCATTTGAGGGTGATGAGTCATTGTGGTGGCGGTAACTTCAAGAAACAGATGAAACGTGCAGATAAGAGTGGTGCTCAAGTGGCACTGGTGATTGGTGAAGATGAACTGGCCAATAACCAAGTCGCTGTAAAATATCTGCGTGACAATAAAGAACAAGAATTAGTTGCCCGCGATGCTTTGGCAACTTATATTGCAGAACTGATTTAGAGAGGAATAATACGTGGAAATTTATAGCACAGAAGAACAACAAGTAGATGCTATCAAACAGTTCTGGAAAGATTATGGTTCATCCATAGTCGTTGGTGCTGTGGTTGGTCTGGGTGGATTATTTGGTTGGAACTATTACTCAGAATATAAAGTGGCTAAATCCGAGTCGGCTTCTGAAGCATTTCAGGCCATGAGCACTAGTGCCACTTCTGATGCAGCCATGCTATCAGCCGCTGAAAATTTCGCTAAAGAGCATAGCCAGAAAGGTTATCAGTCACTGTTATCACTTATCGTTGCCAAAGCGGCGGTTGAGTCTGGTGAGTTGGATAAGGCTGAAGTGGCGCTCAAGAGTGTGATAGCCTCTGCACCCGATACTAGTTTGGTTATGGTCGCGACGATGCGTTTAGCTCGCGTTCAAGCAGAGCTGGGACAGGTAGCAACAGCGATAACGACTCTGGAGCAAGTATCAGATCCTGCATTTATCGCTCAAAGAGAAGAACTTAAAGGTGATTTCCTGGTTCGCAAAGGCGAAGCCGAGCAAGCCAAAGCCGCTTATCAAGCTGCAGTAGATAATGGCGGGGCGACATCAAGCCCTGGTTTACAGATGAAGCTAGATAATTTAAATAAGGCATAAGGAAACGGCCCATGAAGTCTTGGTGCAAAACATTGCTCGCATGTGGATTGAGCTTGGGGCTGTTATCGGCCTGTTCGTCCAGTGATGTAGAAGAAGAGCCAGTTAGCCCTTTGCCTGAAATTGAGGCAAGTGTCTTTCCTGAGGTAAGTTGGAGTGCTTCTGTAGGTAATGGCGTGGGAGATTATTATTCGCGCCTTCGACCTGCAGTGCGTTACGACAAGTTATATGTCGCCGATAGATATGGTGAAGTCACCGCATTCGATGAGAAAACCGGTGAAAAAGTTTGGAGCCAGGATTTTAGTTCGGCATTTAAGGACAACATTCTTGCTAAAAACAAGGGGGCTAAATTAGCCGCCGGTGTTACCGCTGCTCGTAATAAAGTGTTTATCGGTGGAGAGAGTGGCATATTAGGTGCGCTCGATGCTGAAACGGGTGAGACTGTTTGGTCTGTTGTCGCAGGTGGTGAATTATTATCAGCGCCTTCAGTCGGTGAAGACCTTGTGGTCGTCAATACCAGTTCGGGAACACTCGAAGCCTATAACGTCGATGATGGTGAGAAACAGTGGAGTTATGAGTCTAAGCTACCTAACCTAACGCTACGCGGTACAGGTTCGGCGAGTTATGAGTCAGGTGGTTTCTTTGTTGGAACCGCAGACGGTAAGATTGCGGTTGTCATCAAAACGAATGGTCAGGCTGCTTGGGAACAATCGATTTACACGCCTAAAGGTGGTAACGAGTTTACCCGTATGGCTGATATCGACATGAAGCCATTGATCATCGGTGAGAATCTATATGCCGTCAGTTTTAACGGTAACTTGGTTTCTATGGAAGTGAGAACCGGACGTGTTGTGTGGACTCGTAAATACTCGAGTTTTAACGAGCTTGCAGATTCGGGTGTAAACTTATTCCTTGTCGATGACCATAGCCGTATCTACTCTGTTGACAGTCGTAATGGTCTGGAAAGCTGGAGTAATACAGAGTTAACTAATCGTGAGTTAACATCGGCTGCCGTATTTAAAGATTATATTGTTGTCGGAGACTTCGAAGGTTACCTACACTTTATTGATAAGAACACGGGGACCTTGGTGGGTCGCATTGAGATTGATGGTTCAGGTTTATTTAGCCAGCCACTAGTCGAAGGTGATAACATCTATGTTCAGACTCGATCGGGTAAAGTTGCTAGAATAACGCTTCCGTAAGCTTTAGCTGAATAGATTTGTAGCCCCTGGAAGTTTGTTCCGGGGGCTTTTTAGTTCTATACCCAAACGACCTCGAAATGCAGGATTCAGCATGTCGAGAAGTGACAGAGTTCAAGGCGTGAAATAGCGGAACTAGTTATTCTAATTTTATATTTCATAACACAGAAACATGTTGCTTTTCGGCTTGCCCTTCGGGAGTTCCCGTAGAATACCAGCACTGCGTTAGTGATATTGAAAATGGACTAACCATTGTCTTCAATCACAGCCTTGTTCTGTTATCCTACGGGAGCTCTGAAACGAGCATTTTGAAGTGGCTTGGGTATATAT
>SDWK01000717.1 GCA_004195335.1 Shewanella sp. | reverse complement strand
GATAGCCCTCCTTTTGGAGACAAAAAAATGCCAGTCAAGCGACTGGCATTCTTGTTTCAACTCGGTTATCTAACCAAAGAATCTAAAAATTTAGATATTGGCTAAAATTTTGTTAACCGTTTCTTTAGCATCACCGAACAGCATCTCTGTATTCTCTTTAAAGAAGAGCGGATTCTGTACACCGGCATAACCTGTCGCCATCGAGCGTTTAAATACCACGACGTTGTCGGCATTCCAAACTTCGAGTACTGGCATGCCCGAAATGGGGCTACCAGGCTCTTTAGCCGCAGGGTTAACTGTGTCGTTCGCGCCGATAACCAGAACCACATCAGTACTGGCGAAATCATCATTGATCTCATCCATCTCCATCACGATATCGTATGGCAGTTTAGCCTCGGCCAATAACACGTTCATGTGACCAGGCAAACGACCCGCAACAGGGTGGATAGCAAAACGCACATTCACACCACGCTTACGCAGTTTCTGAGTGATCTCGGCAACCGGATACTGAGCCTGAGCAACCGCCATACCATAACCTGGGGCTATGATAACGTTGCGTGCATTTTTCAGCATATCGGCGACATCTTCGGCCTGAGTTTCACGGTGTTCGCCTTGATCGGCATCACCCGCCAGCACAGTGCCACCTTCGGTACCAAAACCACCTAAGATCACTGAGATAAACGAGCGATTCATCGCTTTACACATGATGTAAGAGAGGATTGCACCCGAGCTACCCACCAACGCACCGGTAATGATCAAGAGATCGTTACCTAACATGAAACCAGCTGCCGCCGCTGCCCAACCTGAGTAGGAGTTCAACATAGAGACAACCACTGGCATATCCGCGCCGCCAATAGCCGATACTAAGTTATAGCCAAATACGAAGGCAATCAGCGTCATGATAACTAATGCGCTAATCGCATCGGTTTGCATGTAATAGGCACCTAAGATAACAGAGGCGGCTATCATACCCAGGTTCAACCAATGAGCCCCAGGTAGTGACTTAGGTGCGCTACTGACCAGGCCACGAAGCTTAGCGAATGCCACAACAGAACCGGTAAAGGTCACGCCACCGATAAATATTCCTAAGAAGACTTCGACGTCATGAATGGTTTTAGCCACAGGATCAATATGACCCGTCACCGCATCCATCAAGGCACCGTGATCTAACGCACTCGAGAAGCCAACTAACACAGCAGCCATACCCACGAAACTGTGCAAGATAGCCACCAGCTCTGGCATCTCGGTCATCTCTACTTTCAGCGCTAAACGCACACCAATCGCAGCGCCGATAGCCATGGCACCGGTAACAATCCAGCTGCTATCCCCAATTTGAGTACTGGCAAGGGTCGCGACAATCGCGATAACCATACCGATAATACCCAAAATATTACCGCGTTGAGCGGTTTCTTGTTTACTTAAGCCTGCAAGACTGAAGATAAACAGGACTGCGGCAACCAAATAAGCTGCACTTAATAATCCTATAGACATGTTCGTCAATCCCCTTAGTCTTTACGGAACATTTTCAGCATACGCTGAGTGACGGTGAAACCACCGGCAATGTTAATGGAGGCAATAAGTATCGCAATGCCCGACAAGGCCAGCACAGCAGTACTGTCACTGTTCATCTGTACTAACGCACCGACAACGATAATGCCACTGATCGCATTGGTCACACTCATCAGTGGTGTATGCAGTGAGTGACTCACGTTCCATACCACGTAGTAACCGACAACACATGACAGCACAAATACGCTGAAATGCTGTAGGAAGTCTGCTGGTGCCGAATTAGCGAGTAACCCGAACAGGCCAGCCGCAACGATTGCAATGATAGGTTTGACCCAAGGGTTCTTTTTCTTCTCAACCACTTCGACAGCGGCTTCTGCGACTTTGGCTTGAGGCTGTGCACTGACCTGAATTGCCGGTGGCGGGAAGGTGATCTCACCATCTTTAACCGCAGCCACACCACGGATAACTTCGTCGTCGAAGTTAATCTCATAGTTGCCATCTTTCTCTGGCGTCATCAACTTGAGCAGGTTGACTAAGTTAGTACCGTAAAGCTGACTCGCTTGCGTAGGTAAGCGGCGTGAAAGCTCGGTATAACCGATAATGGTGACATTGTTAACCACAGCGACTTCACCAGGAACCGTCAGTTCACAGTTACCGCCGTTGGCCGCAGCCAGATCGACGATGACACTGCCGGGCTTCATTAAGCCAACCATATCTTCAAGGATCAGCTTAGGCGCTGGTTTGCCAGGAATAAGTGCCGTGGTAATGATGATATCGACATCTTTGGCCTGCTCACGGAACAGCGCCATTTCAGCATCGATAAACGCTTTACTCATGACTTTGGCATAACCGTCACCAGAGCCCGCTTCCTCTTCGAAGTCGACTTCTAAGAATTCGGCGCCCATGGAGTTAATCTGCTCTTTCACTTCCGGGCGAGTATCGAAGGCACGAACGATCGCCCCTAAGCTACCTGCAGTACCTAATGCTGAAAGACCGGCAACACCGGCACCGATGATCAATACTTTGGCTGGCGGCACTTTACCCGCGGCGGTGATTTGACCGGTAAAGAAACGACCAAAATGGTTCGCCGCTTCGATGACAGCACGATAGCCATCAACGTTGGCTAACGAACTACGCGCATCGACAGACTGGGCACGAGAAATACGTGGCACCATGTCCAT
>SDWK01000182.1 GCA_004195335.1 Shewanella sp. | reverse complement strand
GTTATAGAGAAATAATTTTGCAGTACACCTACTTTAAAATTGATTTAGCATCAAGTCTATAAGCAATGTTGAATCAATTGCTTGGGTAGGCAAACCGTTTCTATCAGGATTCGATATAACGCGTATTGATACTCGCGCTTGATCAGGCCGCTGATCTTCCAGGATCGCAAAAGCCAGTGCTGACAACACTGACTGCCGAAACCGATGAGAGCGTATTCCTGAGAAACGAATACACCTATGGGGTCAACGCTCGTTGCAATGTGGGCTTCAGCTTCTGGCAGCTGGCGTTAACAAATGTGAGAACGCCTTCCGCCATTTCGCGCTTCGAATCTGGTCACGCTCCTCATAAAGGTGGATCGCAGGCAAAAGGTCCAACTTGAAGCTGCTCTCACAGTCACTGCCTACCGCTGTTAGCAGCATGGTATACCAAGCCGTAATTCCGCCTGGTGGTGATGCCTCAAATCTTGGGAAAGCAGGATCACCCCCTTTATTAGCCAACCAGTCATTGGCAAGTTCTGGATTTAATACCACAGCACGTGCCAGTCCAACCACATCGACAGAGCCACTAGCCAGCGAGCCAAGCGCCTCTTCGCGAGTCTTGAATCCACCCGTTGCCTGTAAAGGCACGCGGGTAACTTGCTGAGCTTTTCTGGAAAAATCAATAAAGTAGGGACCGCCACCGGATTTGTCTGAGCTTGCTTTTGCTCCTGGGAAATAGGTGCCGCCACTTAACTCGATTAAGTCAATTGAGGTTTGATCAAGAATACGAACAGCTTCTAAGGCGTCTTCTTGCGTTAACCCTCCTTCTAATTGATCAGACGAGTTAATCTTAATTCCTACGGGGAATAAGGGGCCAACAGCACGCCGAACCTTATCAATCACCTCGACAATAATACGACAACGGGCTTCAATGGAACCGCCGTATTGATCGTTACGACGATTAAACAAAGGTGAAAGGAATTGGCTGAGTAGAAACCCATGACCTGCATGGATCTGAACGCCGGTAAACCCTACCTCTTTGGCAAGTAGTGCGGTTCTGGCATACATATCCGCTAACTGCTCCACTTCTGCCGTCGACATACCTGCACATTTAAAGTTTCCAATCGAAAGAGCTGACGGCCCGGTAGGCTGACTGATCGGTGAGTGCGACAACGCCCCGGCATGGCCTATCTGAGGCCATATGTGTGCTCCCTCGATTGAAGCCCGGGTGGCCAATGAGTGCAACGCTTGAAGATTCGAGCTAGTTCCTAAAACCAAGTTGCCAGGCTTTTCAGGAAAGCGGGGGTCGCCCTGCACTTCACCTATAATCGATAGTGCAATCCCACCTTTTGCCCACCTTTCATAGAGTCGAATCTGAGGCGCAGTCGGATTACCCTCGCCGTCGGCAAGCGAATCAGACATGGCTGACTTTACAAGCCGGTTTTTTAACACGGCACCACAAGGAAGTTCCAGTGAGCGACTCAATAGATGATTAGTGCCTGCTGCTTCGATCATATCTGCCCCTTTAGAATCCAAAATTTTGTGATCTCTCGCACTGCGAAATATAAAATATCTGTTTGACTCAATTAGATACAGCGGTATTGGTTGGGTTTAACAAGCATCCATGATTGTCTGTTACCCAGTGAGTCAGGACATTCTCAATCATTTTTTGTAAACTAAAAACACAGCAATAAAACAAACACTCTTAAAATAAAGTTAATAATGAATACTTCAGATCTTAATCTGTTCATTCGGATTGCAGAAACCGGCAGCATCACCGAATCGGCTAAGCAGCGGGGAATCTCGACAGCTGCTGCCAGCTTGGCACTCAGGCGGTTAGAGAAACAGCTCGATGTACAGCTGTTTATAAGAACAACCCGGCAGTTACGGATTACATTGCAAGGGGAGCAGTTCCTGTTTCACTGCCGTCAGGCTCTGGAGTCACTGGATCAAGGGCGCATATCGGCCCACCAGGTGCAGGGCAAGGTCGGCGGAGAATTGAGGCTTTCCGTATCCTCCGATTTAGGGCGTAATTTAGTTCTGCCTTGGATGGACGAGTTGATGGACAAGCATCCCTCCTTGTCGATCAGCTTGAATGCAGGAGACTCCCTCGCCAATTTTTTTATGGATGAAGTTGATGTTGCCCTGCGCTATGGAAAACCAGAAGACTCGACTATGGTTGCGTTTCACATTGCGACTATAGACAGAATCACCTGTGCATCGCCCGCCTACCTAGCCAGGGTTGGAGAGCCGTCACATCCTGACGATTTAAGAGAGCACAATTGCTTGCTGCACAGACTTGACGGTCGTCTTTTCAACCATTGGGAGTTTATGGATACATTAGGCAGTTACAGAATAAAGGTAAGCAGCAATAGAGTAAGCAATGATACGGATATTGTTAGACGCTGGGCGGTTGCTGGACAAGGTATAGCCCATCGATCCCAGATAGACATCTCTTCGGATTTGCGGAGCGGAAAATTAGTACAAATGCCGCTATCTTCCGCCGAGCCTTGGTGGTTCCAAGGATCAAGGGAGATGGCGGGAAATGCAACGCCAGCGGAGTCAGAAAACCGATCAACGCGCTCGAATACAAAATGTAATCGCCTGATGTATTCAATAAACCAGAAAGCATGGGGCTTTCAGCCTTTTACTAAGTGCCTTTGTGAAATATCCGGGCTCCTAGTGCGCCTAAGATGGAGTGATCTATCCAACGCTGCTATGTCCGCTTTGTATTGTGAAGAGCCGCTGACAGCGGTTCAATGCTACAGACGGCGAGCGGCTGCAAAGACGCACCTAAAAACAGGTAACGAGTGAGCGTTATCAAAGGACTGTCAAAAATGAGAGGAGCAGCAAAGAGCTTCCGGTAACGTCCGGTCGTTGCACCCAGCTCCGACCAGACGGCAGAAACAAAAAAGGCCTGCAATCGCTGCAAGCCTAAGAAGTATATGGTGCCCGGAGACGGAATCGAACCGCCGACACGAGGATTTTCAATCCTCTGCTCTACCGACTGAGCTATCCGGGCAACGTAATCGGGGCGTATTAGAC
>SDWK01000966.1 GCA_004195335.1 Shewanella sp. | reverse complement strand
AGATGTGTATAAGAGACAGACTTATCGATGATGATATTGAGTTATGTGAGCTGATCCGTGACTATCTGATCCAAAACAATTATCGGGTCAGAGTGCTCAACGACGGTCTCAACGCCGTAAAGGAGATCCTCAGTCAAGATCCGCACATCGTCATACTGGATCTTATGCTCCCCCATGTCGATGGCCTCACGATATGTAAACAGGTCAGAGAGGACTACCATGGCTCGATAATTATGCTGACGGCACTCGATGATGATATCGATGAAGTCACCGGGCTGGAAGTCGGCGCCGATGATTATCTCGCGAAACCCGTCAAGCCCAGAGTGTTACTGGCACACATCAGAGCACAACTCAGACATCTTGGGAGGCACAAGAAACGTCAGGAGCTGGAGAGTATAGAGTTCGGTAATCAATGTTTTGTGCTCAATCCGGCAAACAGAACCCTCAGTGTCGACAACCAACTGATTGAACTCACTGGCGCCGAGTACGATGTCTTGCTGCAACTCGCCATACACAGCGGCGAGATAGTCAGTCGAGATGCGTTGCATCAAACCATTTTTAACTTTGAATATGATGGTATCGAGCGTTCGATAGACCTGCGCATATCCAGACTGAGAAATAAGTTAAACCAGCATGCCGAATCGGGGAATATTATCCAGACGGTAAGAAATAAGGGATATTTACTTGCGAGATGATAATGACTAAATCGGTTCGAGCAGCGATAGCCTTATCCATCAGCTTCAGTATTGCAGCCTTGCTGAGTCAGGCCATCTTCTATGACGCCATAGACAGATTCGCCATGAATGCCTTTAATGACAATCTGCTTGAGTATCAAACGCAGATCAAAAACAGCATTCAAAATGCCAGCCCAAATCAATGGCAACAACAGACGGCGCAGCTCTCCGATGAGTTAAACACTCCGGTCTATCTGGATAAACGAATACCCGATAATTTCAACCAAGATACCTTAGAAAAGCTCGCATCACCGATAGGTACTAACGGAATTATCGACCCTGATATGGGGCTCATCTACTACCCAATCTCGAAAGAGTATGTATTAACCGTCGGCCCTTTCGATGATTTCACCTTGGCCTATGCGGCCGAAATATTCACTTGGCTGTTTGCCCTGTTCACGGCTATTGCCACTTTTATACTGTTAAATAATCAAGATAAGAAGGAGCTCGAACGTCTCAGTAATTCGCTATCTCTTGGAAATGCCCCCTCTCCCGCACAGATAAGTATGGAATCACTGATCGTCCAGGCAGATCTGATGTCGAACACCAATAGGCAAAAATCGACCGCACTCGATCAGTTACTCATAACCCAAAGAGATCTCCTCCATGGGGTCGCCCATGAATTCAGGAGTCCTCTGGCTCGAATGGAGTTTGCTATAGAGTTACTCGAAGAGGCGGATGAGAACAAGCGAACACAACTTAAAGGACAACTCGAACGCTCGATTAAAGAGCTCGATGAACTCGTTAAACAGGTGCTGCGTTATTCCCGTCTGCAACACGATGGGGCGGAACTGGAGATGAATATCATCAGCACCAGAGAGATCATCGAGCGCGCGATTGAAAAAGTGCAACACTTCTATCCCAACACCCAATTTGTCCTCGATGATGAGACTCAGTGTCAGTTAAGATGTGACATCAAATTGATGGTAATAGCCCTGTCGAATATATTAAGAAATGCGGGGCGCTTCGCCAACTCTACATGCCTTATCAGGGTCGAAAGTCATCACCACTCTCTATCAATAAGCATTCAAGATGATGGCTCTGGACTCGCTCCGGGCAAGAAGAAGCAAATATTTGAGCCTTTTACCCGACTCGACCCCAGCCGTTCACGTGACTCGGGAGGCTATGGATTAGGGCTCGCAATAGTCCAGTCGATTGTCCATAAGCATCACGGCAGTATTGCAGTGGAGGATGCATCGATAGGAGGGGCGAACTTTATTATCACACTGGAAAAATCAGCTTCAAATTAACCTATCCAACAATATCGTTTTTAATCTTGATATAATCACCGCCACTGAGAAGTAGTACTAAAACGAAATATAAAATGAGTGCAGATGAGAATCAAAGGTAAACAGGGACGCGAGTGTGCTAATCAGGCCCGCTTTATCGATGAACGCAAGGGACCGCTTTCCAAGCCATCGAAACGCAGAAGCCCCCTTGGTTTACTGCTTATTTTAGGTTTCTCGGTGCTTATCGGTATCGCGTCGTTTCAACAGATGTTGCCCTATCAGATAGCGGCTTTTTACCTTATCGCTAGCGGCTTCACTTTTATCGCTTATGGCCTGGATAAGTCCGCAGCACGTAAGGGGAACTGGCGCACCAAAGAGAGCACACTGCAGCTGATGGCGCTGATTGGTGGCTGGCCCGGCGCGCTACTGGCACAGATATGGCTGAGGCATAAATCGCAGAAAATACGCTTTAGAGTAACCCTGTGGTTAATGATAGCGTTAAACAACTCAGTCTTGTTATGGCTGCTCTCATCGAAAGGGCAAACACTGCTACATCAAGTTAAATGGCTTTAATACCAAAATTTAATCCGGCTCTATCGAAATCGAGAGCTCAAGCCGAAGTCATGACCATGGCAACTGACGCTTCAGAGTTCACCGGCATTTTGTCATGCATTGGCCCCACCTTGCTACTAAGATAGAAAT
>SDWK01000917.1 GCA_004195335.1 Shewanella sp. | reverse complement strand
TTATAATCCCGACAATTAAAATTTATTCAAATGAGAGGCTGCTATGCCACACACACGTGTTATTGAACAACTAAAAGACAACTTACAAACAGCCTATCGTAAATCGATCGATGCCGATGGTAAGTTAGATGAATTAAAAAAAGCCGGCCATGTAAAATTTAATACCATCTTTACTCAAGAAGAAGGCTTCAGTACAAGCAGCAACCGCTTTCTACCTTATGTTCAAGAGCTGGCCGATGAACTGGACCAGATGCCGACCGATGCAGAAACGTTACCCCCAGCACTGGAAAAGTTTGTTCGCAAATTGGGTGTATTGCTGCAAACCCTGCAATCTTTCAAAGATCAGGCCGTATAATCAATCTTTCTGACATGATTGGCTTTGTCATCTGAGTGTCACTTTAACACCTTAGAATCTGTTGTGTTTAATAACAGGTGGTAAAGATGTCAGCAATAGACCTAGGTAAAGAACTGGGTAACATAATTGTTCGAAAGCAGGTCAACGCTCTCTTTCAACCAATATTTAATATCAATAATCATAGCTTACATGGCCATGAAGCATTGAGTCGAGGGCCTCAACACAGCCCTCTATATTCACCAGTTCCGTTATTCAAAACCGCTGCGCATGAAGGACGCCTATCTGAACTCTAAAGCTTGTGCCGAAACATCTCGATCACCCAATTTAATGAAAAGCATCTTCGTGGGAAGTTGTTTATCAATATCTCTCCAATGGTATTACTCGAACCCAATCATGCCAAAGGTATGACGCTTAGCTTAGTTCAAGAACTCGGGTTGTCACCCTCTCAAGTCGTCATTGAACTTTCTGAGCAACTTTAAACCTTACAATGATGTGTATGGTTTTTGCCGTGGCGATGAAGTCATTCAAGAGGTCTCTGACCTGCTCGAGCAACATCATAGTAATGATAATTTTATTGGTCATGTTGGAGGCGATGACTTTGTCATCATCAGCACGAATAACAGCATTGAAATTCTATGTCGGCAAGTGTTAGTTAACGTCTCAAAACGAAGAAAACTCTTCTATTCAGACATGCATTGGCAGGCTCAAAAAATGAATGGCGAAGATCGCAAAGGCAAAATTTGTGAACACGAATTAATAGGCTTATGTGTTGGTTTACTCCCGCCGTCAATCACATTTCAGTGCAATGAACATCAGTGTTCGACCTATAGCGCTTCGGCAAAAAAACAGGCTAAACAAGCTACCAGCTCATTTAGCCTTTTAAAACTTGCCAGTGAAAGAGTCGCTTAACTAGCCATTACAATTTTGGTGCGACCGTCTTTTTCAGCCAATCAGCGAGCAATTTTGACTCGTATCTCATTGGCTTATCACTCACGCGCCCAACGCGTTGCATAAATCCCATATCGGTCAACTTCTCATCACCCGCCATAATGACCTTGTCGCCTTCGATAATTTTATAGCTGAAAGTGATACGTGGAGGATAGAGCTCTTCAACTAGGCGAATATCATTCATCGTGGCACCAAATGTAGGCCTGACATCACCGGCGAGATCGAGATCTGTCACCAGCATCTCAAGTTTCTGCTTACTCTTTAATGTTTTACTCGCCTCTTTATTCAAGTTCTTAGTCAAGGTCTCAAACGTTCTTTGTTCATAGCGAGATTGGATATCACCGACCGCTTTCACATCACGAAAGCTGTTAGGATCTTGCCACTCAATTTTTACCATCCCCTGTTCGGTCACTGGATTTCCAACAATTTCATCTGCTGCAATAACTGCTGTGGAAGTGAATACTCCCGCTAATAATATGTAGGTTAACTTCATATGAGCCTCCTAAGGCTGAACTCGGATGTTTATAGCCAAATTATTGCGACTGCCACTGATATCGGTATTAAGATGGTATTGGTACAGACGCTGGTTTAATGTACGAAACCTAACCTGAATATGGGCTTAATGCAAAGAAATTAGTGACTATCCAGCGGTATAGTACACGATTAAAAAGAGACCGTAACACTCACCATTTACTCTCACCATAAATAGAGAAATTTGTATCAATACTTTTCAGGGATAAATATAAACTACCGACAAGGGAACAATAACATCCTCAATCTCAGCCTTCCTCACTTATACTTCAATGGCTCTGAAACTCGTATTTTAGGAGTGCTTTTGGCTGCCTGCTTCTGCGTTGAATGACTTCAGCAGGAGGCACCATTCCCTCATCCATTTGCCTTAATTTAGTTTGCCAACAAACGCTGAGTAGATCACTTTCTTATACCGATTGACATCACTTGGGTATAGAATATCGGCTCTTTCTATACAGGGCCGGTTAATCAATGAAAAACTCTCTACCCATTATCTTTGTTATTACCCTCTTCACGTGCCTCGGAGTCACGCTCTATCTGATTAATCAATCCGAAGCGTCTGATGAACCTCAAACCTGGTCCTCTTTTGTCTATACCAATGGCTATAACTCTGGACGATATAAAAAGGTCGATGACTTCGAAGATTACCCTTCGTGTAGAGCCTATTCATTAGAGAAATCCACGGAATATAATCACGCCCCATGGGAATGTGGATTAGGATGCCGTTTTGACTCGACCCGCCAAGGCTACCAATGCAAGAAGATGGAAAATAAGTAACCAGAACTCGGGTTCAGTCGGTAACAAAGCGGTAAGCCCAAGTTTTTATTCAGCTAAGATTAAGAAAATGAGCCTGTCCGCGATGGACTCCTGAGCCAAATTCAGGATGACTAAAGCTATGTTTTAAAGACAAGGGATAATCGCATTCTCACTATCAATTCAGCAAATGTTCAAGTTTCTAATGTTAATATCTGCTTCCATATTTAGGAGGGTACCCCTCATTATGTGTATAGGAGCAACACCATGACATCTAGCATAAAAAACACCTTACTGATCAGTCTTTTGGCCTTTCCATTTGTGATGGGGGTTGGTGTGAGCGCGAACGCAACCGAACTCCAGGGCATCGATGAGAACGCCACATCAGCCGATGAAATACTGGAACAATATGAAGCTCTCGCAGAAGATATGAGCGCAGATAAACAGTTAGAGGCTATTGAGAATCAGCTCAAAGATGAAGAGATCGACCTGTTACAGTCAATCTGTACCGAATACAAAATCGACCTCAATACTGGTGACGAAGTCTGTATAGAGCAGTAATCGATAGTTTTTAAACCGACAGAGGTTATTAGGCCTCTGTTTTTTGCTTATAGTAAGTGAAATCAGCCATTACTTCCCCTCCCATATTTCAGCAATTATCTTCATGTCTTCAAGCATCAAAATTCATGGATTCTGATACAAGTTCAGAATGACCAATAAGACTCCCCCACTCAAGTATTCAGATCTAAAGCTGCTCACTTTTCATTCAGCTCTGGTTCATCTTTTACCGGGTAATATACGCATTAATTAATACAGACTAACTCCCTTAGGATGACACCTCTTATTCCTCTTTATTGAAAGTACCGGACAGAGAGCAAACGGTTCCTTTATGGTCACAACTTTACATTTGGAGAAAATTTATGAGCCACTCAATCACTCGCACTAAGGTCATGTTCTCAGGCAAGGTCGCACTCTTAGCCGCAGCTTTAATCGCAACCGCCTTTGCCGGACAAGCAACAGCAAATGAGTTGACGCCCACAGAGCAGGCAGCGGTGTCCCAACACTTTGATATTTTGGCCACACATCAACATGAATCTGAAGACTCATTAATCGAAAATCAGCAACATGAATTCGATGTCGAATTGTCGACGGCCGAGGAGCAGTTTATGGACAGAGTATGTGATGACAATGGGATGCAATATGATAATGATGCTGAGGTCTGTTACGAATAATATTCAGGTAAAAATCGAATCTAACAAAAAGCGAGGGCACCCTCGCTTTTTGTCTGTTTAATACACTAAAACGGAAATGCCTTACTCAATTGAGGATAAGTCGCTTTAAGTTGTTTCTTCTTCGTCGAGAATTTCTTCCCTTGGGGAGTGGCCATTCCCGAAGGTACGAAAGGTAATTCTCCATCCGTCCGGTCTTCGAAAATTTGTCCGGCTATCAGGTCATATTCATCTAAAAATGGATAGGCATAGCCATCCTTTTCCGGCCATTGAATAAGCTGGCCAAGGTCATCCGGGTTAACTATGATTTTGTCATACCACTCTTTACCCAATGAGATAAGAAAACAGCGGAACTCAGCAAAGGCATACTCAGAGTCACATCCGGTAATGATGTAGGCAGCCCCCCATACCGACCAGCTGTATGACCGACGCATCTGTTGTCCAAATAATTTATCAAACTCAACAAGCTGCTCATCATTAAGCTGTTCAAGTTTACCCTTTAAATTCTCGGCTAAGCTGATCTGGTCTTGATCTGGTGTCGTTCTCGTTACTAGTTGCCAAAATTCTATTTCGGTCATAAAACTCTCACTTTGTTTTCCTCCCGCTATTCTAATCAATATTGAAGACTTGAGCAGTACAATTCATTACTCTTGGCTGTTTTTCTATTTTGACTCTCAGGACTGATTTTTTTACACTCAGCTGATATCTATACTGGTTTAAAGAGACCTTCAATGAAAAAACCAACTCCTGCTCTCTCCATCATCATGTTGCTGTACGCCATACTTGCTATAGTCGCACTGTGGCGAGCCGTGAGCATTCAAGCCATAGATCTGTTTTCATTAGGCGTGATCCCCGTACTTCTTGGCTTGGCAATGAGAACCAGTTGGGCTGGCATCGCATTTAAAGTCTATCTTTTCATTCAGACATTAGGCTTGGCCGCGCTTGCAGGGACCGCCATCATCGCTTATCAAATAACACCTGATGAAGTGAAGGTTGTGCTCAATAACCAAGAGATCCCACTACCATTAATTGCAGTCTCTGGTCTGCTCCTATTGGCCTTTCAGTTTGGTGTTGCCTTTTCTAAAACGACAAAAGCCTATTTGGTCAGTGACACTACAGAATAAAGACGAGCAGAACCGATGAGTAAGCTAACAATCGTGATTTAAAGTGAATAATTTCTCCGGCAATTTCAGCGTAAAGCTATCAACCTCTAGCCGGATTGCTTGATCATTAGCCCAATAGATATAAATTGAGCTATTTTTAGACAAATATTGACCTCAAAGGGTAATTTTGAGCACTAAAGCACTTTTAATATGGCATATCTTATGGCATGTTAGGTGCAGCAATTACTAAGTATTTAGTGTGATTGGTATAATTAAATCTACGGAAAGAAGAGACTATTCAAATGAATAAGACAGAACTTGTTGCAAAAATAGCTGAGAATGCGGAACTGACTAAAGCAGAAGCTGCACGTGCACTAAAATCTTTTGAAGAGACTGTTACCGAAGCAATGAAAAATGGTGATAAGATCTCTATCGTTGGTTTTGGTTCTTTTGAAACTTCTAATCGCGCTGCACGCACTGGTCGCAACCCACAAACGGGTAAAGAGATCCAAATTCCAGCAGCAACTGTTCCAAAATTTAAAGCTGGTAAGACTCTGAAAGATAGCGTTAACTAATCACGCTTTTTCATTGTTTATGAATAAAAACCTCCAATAGGAGGTTTTTTTGTATCTGTTTATCGAAACAACACTCTATTTTGCACTACTCGAGTGCATTGCCTGCTCCAATAATAGTCATCTCGTTCTCCACTTTAGAGTGCACATCTTTAACTTATTGATGTTAATGGTAATAAAATGTGGCACAAGATTAGCAATTCTTTCTCAAGCAATAATAAATCACAAAGATGAACTTGCCATCAATGAAAGGGAATGAATATGAAACAAGCACTCAAAACTACCTCTATCCTAGCCTCAGGCTTATTAATGACCTTTTGCACTCATGCAAGTGTCACAGCTAATATTGGCGCCACCTCAAACTACCTCTGGCGGGGAGTCACCCAAACTCAAGACGCTGTAGCCGTTCAAGCTGGCATCGATTATGAGCATGACAGTGGTCTCTACTTAGGCACATGGGCTTCGAATGTGGATTTTGGTGATGATACAAGCTATGAAATTGATTTTTATGGGGGTTATGCCGGTTCTATAGGTGAAGAATTTGGTTACGATATCAGTTATCTCTATTATGCCTACCCCGACAGCGGCGCTAATGTAGACTTCGGTGAGATGACTGCGGCATTGAGCTGGAAGTGGTTCTCGGTAAGTTACTCCCAGATAGTCAATGCCGAGAGTGATGTGGCCTCAGATCCTCTGGATGAAAAAGATCTCTCCTACATACAGGCGGGATTTTCATACCCTTTATCGGATACATTAAGCTTAGATCTACATTACGGTTACTCATCCGGTGATGTCAGTTCCGCCTGGTTTGACGTCGACAACTACACCGATTATTCACTCTCTCTCAATAAAGATACCGACATTGGAACGGTCTCCTTTATGGTGAGTGATACCGATCTGGATCAAGATGATCCTAAAATAATCTTGGGATACAGCTATAGTTTTGATCTATAGCTTGGATCTATAACATCTAAATCGGTTACCACAACAATGTGGCATAGCGATCTGCTGTTGTTTAAAATTATCTTAAAGGAATACCAGAATTTCAATTTGTGATCTCAAGCTGGATGCGCGATCGCTAAAATAGTGATCGCGCATCTAGACAGTATCAGTAACAAACTGATATAGCTTAATAATTTTCTCGAACCCATTAAAAACGGGTCAAAAAATCAGTTTTTTACTCTTCTACACATAATGTTAAATCGATCTCACTTTTCCGCACAAGAGCCTGATATCTTTCTTATCAGCGCTTACTAATATTTCCGACTCACCCGAGTTAACATCTTAAGCTATAGCGCATTTTTTATTATTGATATTAACTTTCCGACACCCATATCGGTGTCATTTATTAATCGATGGCAGCTATTAAAATGCCATCAATATTTCACAAGAGAGGAGTTGGTTATGGCTCAGATTATTGACCTTGTGCCCAACGATGCAGAGATAGAAGCGATGACGGCCCCGAAAAATTTACAGGCCGCAGTTGAACTACAACACAGACGTGAAGTTAAAAAACGCTTAGAAGAGCGACTGGCAGCAGCGGCACTTCAGCGAGCCATAGGCGGAGACTTTTACTAATCCCCTTACAACTTGAATCTAGGGTTCTCCCTCTGGATTCAAGCTTATCTATATTCATCTCTTATCAATCTGACTCCTGTTGCAATGGAGTCAACATCCCCACGTCAAGCTGTCCACATTCCTAACCAGAGCAATTAATGTGACTGCTTACAGCCATTTTTAACCATTAGTTAGACTCGCTACTTCTGACGAACTTGTTGAATCCATTGTATGGCATACAGCAGTAAGTAGAGAGCGGCGACAATCAGTGCAGCATATAGGAATGTCGGCACAAACCAGCTCGAAGCGGTGTCAAAAACAAAGTCCCAATTTGTACCATTTTGATCGTGAAAAATACCACCCGGATTTTCGACCCATTCCCATACAAGAATGATTAGTGTTACCAAAACGGACACAAGCCCGCCTATCAATAATCCGAAGGAGCAAAAATTATATTTCATATCAGATAGTTTCAATTGATCACATCCATTTGCCCGCAAAACATCAACAAACCCAAAATCAAAATGCCCCAAGATCATTCAACCGCGGCGACTACTCTGGGTAACCCGTTATATCCCTTATCTTAGAATAAAGCGGTTGCAGCTTTTTATAGATATTGAGATAGACCTCACCATAGAGTCGCTGATACATCTTATAGTGCTCTTCATTGGGCTCGAACCGTTTACCTTGATGCACCATGGCCTTAATTGCACTGTCAAAATCCGGATGTAACCCCAGTCCAACCGCTGCATCGATGGCGGCGCCCAGTCCGGAAGTTTCCACCGTATGAGCTCTGACAGTGGTTAAACCGAATACATCGGCGGCGATCTGCATGGCGGCATCACTCTGCGCCCCACCACCAGAGACTCTAAGCTCTTTTATTTTGCAGCCACTGCGCTTCTCAATCGCTTCCAGTCCCTCTTTAAGACCGAATGCCAACCCCTCCAATATCGCTCGATACAGATGGGCCCGAGTATGAATATCACCAAAACCAATCACGGCACCCTTAGCTTCGGGGCCAGGTTGTTTCACGCCAGGGCCCCAATAGGGTTGCAGCATCAAGCCCATGGAGCCGGGGGGCACAGTATTAACCAGCTCATCGAACAGTGCTTCAGCCTCTATCCCCGCCTCATCTGCTTTTGCCTTCTCGATATGAGCAAACTGCTCCTTAAACCAGCTCACCATCCAGAAGCCCCGGTATAACATCACCTCACTACAGTAGGAACCGGCAATGGCCGAGGGATAAGGGGGAAGAAAGCGCACCGCCTCAACATAACGTTTCATGGTGACATTGATGGTTGCGGTAGTGCCAAAACTCAGGCAACCCACATCTGAGTGTTGACCACCCGAGCCTAAGACCTCACATGCCTTATCTGCAGCGGCGGCGATCACAGGTAAGCCTTCGGGGATCCCGGTCAATGCACTCGCCTGAGCCGTGATCTCACCGATCCGATCACCCGGATCGACCAAGGGCAACAGCTGATCTTCTCTTACATTCAAGGCGCGCCACTTCCAATCCCACTTCTTTGCCCATCTGTGCTTCTTATAATCGAAGGGCAGATAACCGACCTGCGAACCCGATGAATCGACCCACTCGCCAGTCAATCTGTGGTGAAAAAAGCCCGATAAGAAGGTAAACTTGTAGGTCTTCTCCCACACATCTCGTCTGGCCTGATACAGCCAGTTAGGCTGAGCTCGACTGCGAAATGTATTGATGGTTTCCGTCAGCCCCATCACTGCGAACAGAGGATCCCAAATTCCTCCCAGACGTGGTTCTGGTTCGGCTCTACGCTGATCCAACCATAGAATGGCCTCATGCAAAGGGTTACCTTCGCTATCCAGTGGCAGCATAGTGCCGCGCTGGGTGGTCACCGACATCCCTTTGATTCTTGTCTTGTCGATCCCTTGAGCCCAAAGTGACTGGCAGGCCTGACACAAGTTATCCCAATAATACTCGCCATTTTGCTCACACCAACCAGACTGAGGTGACACATAGGGAATAAGCTTCACTTGAGATTTAGCAACCAATTGCCCCTGTAGATCGAAGATCAGTGCCCGGACACTCTGAGTCCCATTATCGATAGCCAGTAGGTAGCCGTTATCTTTTTCATTCATCATTGACTCCCTGTGCTTAGTAAGTTGTCAGTACCTGGTAAGTTATCTGTACTTGATTGGTTATCAGCACTTAACTGGCTGTCGGCACTTGCCGGCTTGTCAGTATTTGGCAGAGAGTAGCATCGTGAGAAAATCTGCTCAAACCTCAGCCATTCCTGCTCTGCCATCGGCTGAGACCAATGCAATGATTGGCAACACAGAGCCAGAATTTGATCGCGATACTTTATAATGCCTCTCCCTAACAATAGTCCCAATCGGGTACGTCGAAG
>SDWK01000723.1 GCA_004195335.1 Shewanella sp. | reverse complement strand
CTGGGCTTGTTGTTTGTCTCTCATTTCCATACTGCCTGCAGCATTAGCCATCACTCAGATCCGGGCTGCTCCCATTCCTGGCCTCGAGCCAGCTTCAAACTGGGATCTTGATGGTTATGTGAAATATATGGGCACTGGTAGCTTTCCTGATGCTGGCGCGGATCTTAGCGATCATCTTTTACATCAAAGATTTAATTTTGAATACCGATTCGATAGTTCGTTAAGGTTCAATATAGGAATGAGGAATCGGCTCTTCTATGGGGACACCTCGAAAACGCTGGGCTATGGTGATCTCATCGAGTTTGACCCGGGATATTGGGACATGTCATCGACCTGGTTGGATAATGATGGCTGGGTCGGCAATACCCAGTTTGATCGTGCTTATGTTGATTGGTCGCCAGCGGATGACTGGCAGGTGAGACTGGGGCGATTTCGTATTAACTGGGCCATGACGACCTTGTGGAACCCCAATGACATTTTCAATGCCTACTCAATATACGACTTCGATTATGAGGAGCGTGCAGGCGCAGATGCAGTGATGTTCAGTAAAAAGCTTGGTTTCGCGAGCGCATTAGACTTTGTCTATAACCCCAATCAAGATAGCTACCTGAATAGCTATGCGGCGCGATACCTGTTTAATTATGATGGTTGGGATATGCAGGTCTTACTGGGTAAATCCGGCTTCGATCGTGTCATTGGGGCCGGCTTTGCGGGGGATATATCCGGTGCAGGCTTTCGTGGTGAGTTCAGCTATTTTGATCCTATCTATGACCAATGGCCAAGACTGCCTGAAGTTGAACGTGGCATAAATCGTCAGCAAGCTAAGGTCACCGATAGCCGTTCAATGGCAAGGCCGCTTTTCACGTCGGTTTCAATCACTCCCTCTCTGTCTGCTCCCTCTTCAAATAAATTGGTCGCGACAAGTGTTTCGACGATTGAGGCTGATTACAGCTTTACCGGCAAGCGTAACTGGTTAATTAGAGGCTCGGTGCTGCATATATCCGATCCTACAGAGTCAGATAGCGCCTTGCTTTATCTCAATCTCCCCTTAACGGCCAGAACCTTGAGCTTTACCGATTGGACCTACTATTTCGATGTGGGTTTCGATATATCTTCCCTTAGCCGCGTAACCTTGACGACGAGCTATTATCAAGATGGCTCCTATTTTATCGGGGCGAACGGCAGTTATTCCCTGGCCGATGATTGGCAACTCTTGATGGTATTGCAACGTTTCGACGGCAGTAGCGATAGCCTGTTTGGTCAAACGGCGGCAACACTTGGTTTTGTACAGCTGAAGTGGAGTTTTTAGTGGCAGATTTTATTTGGCAGATTGCGAGCTTAGCTTGGTTAGAGGAGAGAATATAAACGTCTTTGATTGAGCCGACCCCCGACTCATTTCAAAGACGTTCAACTATATGCTAAAAAGATGTGTATCTAGAAAGCATCACTCTTTGGCGTTCAAGTGTTTGACGATGGTTTCAGCCGCTTCATTCTCGGTGGCTTTCTCTTTAGTGCACTCGATATTAGCTGTTGCACTAATGCCTGTGGCTTCTTCTGCAATATGTAACCAGTCCGGGTGCCAATAGAAGCTGGCTCCGCCAATAGTACTCCAGTTACGTACTCCGCCTTTTTCACCTTGATAAATCAAATCTTGTATTTTGTATGACATTGTTTAACCCCGATAAATATTTGTTATTAGAGTGTGTCATCCTGCTCTTAATGGGATTGATTGTTTGGGAAGTTGGTCACAAATAGAGGTTTTAACTGGGTTAACTTGATTTAATAGAGGAAAGTATCGGGTTTATCTGCTACCGGTTTTTATGCCGTGTAGTTTTATGTTTTAAGGGGCAGGTGACAGGCCCCGTTATGTGTGAGTAGTGCAGACAGACGCTAGCCTTGTGGGCGGCTTAAGCGACGAATAATCTCATCGTGCTGTGGATATTCGGCCAATAAACTTTCCTGACTAAAGAGCTCGAAATCATCGAAGGTAAATCCGGGAGAGACCATGCAGCCTACCAGAGAGAAGCCGGGTTGATTCATTGCAGAACCAAATATACATCCTTTGGGCACGAGGAACTGTGGACGTTCACCTGCAGCAAGGTTCAGCCCTAGCTGTGTCGTTGTTAGCAGCCCTTCTTCAGAGATCATATAGATGGTTAACGACTCCCCTGCATGGAAGTACCACATCTCGTCGGCAGTTAAGCGATGAAAGTGCGAAACTTCTCCGGTTCGAAGCAAGAAATAGATACTGCTCCATAACGACCTTGTTTCATCAAAACGGCTCTGAGAAGTAAAAGAGGAGCGATAGTAACCCCCTTCGACATGTTGTTCCAATGCTAATGTCTGGATGAACTCATCTGCAGTTTGCATACTGGCGGCTCTCAATATAAATGATGTTACTGAGTGTATGACAGACCTGAGACAAACTCAGCATCGATAGTGAAAAAGTTAGAGTTGTCATCAATTTTCACTTAAGGGGGGATGGGGGCCAGATCTAAATATGGGGTAAGTTAGTTGGCTAGCATTAACTAACCAACTAACGCTTATACCCAAGCCATTTCAAAATGCTCGTTTCAGAGCTCTCGTAGGATTGCTGAACAAGGCAGTGATGAAGATAATGGTTTTTCCCTTTTCAATATCACTGACGCAGTGCAGGGGGTCTACGTGAGATCCCGAAGGGCAAGCCGAGAAGCAACATGTT
>SDWK01000915.1 GCA_004195335.1 Shewanella sp. | reverse complement strand
GACCTCAGCAGCCGACAGTAATAAAGACGGTATCCAAAATAGGATTAATAACAAAAATTTATTTATATTCATTCTCTAGCTCTTGATTTTGGTGGCGTAGCCAATGCAATACGCCATATCAAATATGGAACAGCTCGAGACAGTTCGCTAGCTTACGGTGAAATCCATTTGGTTATAATTAACGGATCTTAGCTGATGTGTATCAATATGTAATGCGGGTATTATCGGCTGATCGTACAACATATGGGCATGTTCGTCAGTTTAAATTTAAAAGATTTGTCTGATCAGGCTCTGAACTGCGACGAAACTCAATCACGGTGGTGAATTCTTGATAAGGATAAGAAACGGGTTATGCCCGGTGTGATGCAGTTGGCAATCTTACCTTTGGGTAATCGCTCTTTAAGGACTACTTTTAATAGAGTGGGATTCGATCGGTTATTGTCAGACTCAAGATAGGTGGCGTCATGCATATGCAAACGACCTTGCTGCTGTTGGTATTTTTTGTGATAGCGATATTATTGGGAATAATATTGCGCAGATTACTGAAAAATACTGCGATTCCCTATTCGGTGGCCCTGCTGTTGCTCGGCATGTTAATTGGCATTAGCCTGGATTTCGAATCTCATATTCCTATTCTAAATGAACTTAATTCGGCGTTTGTGCTAGCCAGTCAGTTAGATGCCAACCTCATTATGTTTATCTTTCTACCCGCGTTGGTGTTTGAATCTGCTTTCTCCCTCGAGGTTCATCTATTTAAGCGTATGTTCTCACAAATTGCGGTATTGGCTATTCCCGGTTTGGTGATCTGTACTCTGTTTACGGCCATATTGAGCCTGACTGTACTTCCCTGGAATTGGTCTATTGGTACGGCGTTGATGTTTGGCGCGATTGTGAGTGCTACCGATCCTGTTGCCGTAGTTTCATTGTTGAAAGAGATGTGTTCCCGAGTCCGGTTGCAGACATTGATCGAGGGGGAGTCACTGCTCAATGACGGCACGGCGATTGTGTTGTTTACACTTTTTCTCTCTTTGGCAACTCAGGTCAAACCTGAGTTTAATACGCTTGAGGTGATTGTTGAGTTCTTTCGTGTCGTTTCCATCGGTGTGCTTATCGGGGCTGTGGTTGCAGCGATAAGCCTGAGGTTTATTGGCTCAATTTTCAATGACAGTTTGATTGAGATCGCACTGACACTGGTGCTGCCATATCTAGTTTTTTATCTCTCTGAACACCTGTTTCATGCCTCCGGTGTCGTGAGTGTTGTTACCTTAGCCCTGATATATGCAGGCCCAGGTCGAACACGATTCTCTCCTGAGGTGATGGAGCATCTGCACCATTTTTGGCACACCCTCTCTTTCCTGTTTAATACCTTGATCTTTATTCTGGTTGGATTAGTTGTCTCTACCCGTCTAGGGATAGAGGTACTCGAAAATTGGCAATATCTGGCGGTCATTTTTGGCGGTATTTTAGTGATCCGTGCCATGGTTATTTTTGGCTTAATGCCGATCCTGGGAAGAATAGGAGTCGGGTTAACGAAAGAGAAATCAGTGGTATTGATCTGGGGCGGTCTGCGCGGGGCGGTCTCGTTAGCTCTTGCCCTGATCGTCGCTACCAATGAGAATTTAGATATTGAACTGAGGGATCAGGTGCTGTTTTTGACCGCTGGCATAGTGGTATTAACCATCATAGTGAATGGCTCATCGATGCGCTTCGTAATGGCGAAGTTAGGCTTAGATAAGCTTCCTAAGGCTAAGCAGCAGGCGTTTGCCAAGGTGCAGCATAAGATCTCGGATGAGATCATTATAGTCAGGGAACGATTACTTGCCGATGAACACTTGAAAGCCGTTAACTGGCCCCTGGTAGATGGCAACATAGTGACGGTCAGTGAGCCTTTTACAGATGAACAGAGTTTAGATACTGAGGTTGAGTTTTTACGTAAGCTATTGGAATCGGAACGACAGTTTTACTGGAATCAGTTTGCCAAGGGGTTACTCAGTCAGGATGCGACCCATATTCTGGTCGAGGCCATAGAGAAAGCACTCGATGGTACACCCAAAATATGGCCCAGAAGTTCGATAGAGAAACATTGGACAATTCCGCCGTGGTCACTGCGCTGCGGTTCACTCCCCCTTATTGGAGCCTATGCTCGCGGCGTAAGCTACAGACAACATATCATCATCTTTGAAAGTGCCAGGGGGTTATTCGAGGCGAGCCAGTATATACAAGCGCTGGCACCGAGTTTGTCATTGGAGCCTGCCCAGCTTGAACAAGCCATGGAGCAGATACGTCAGGTGAATCTATTTGCAAAGCACACCTTGAATGATTTCAGGCAAAAATCCCCGCATCTGGTTGAGCGGGTCGAGTCATATCTGGCATTACGGATCTTGTTAAATACAGAGCGGAAGATGATACAAGAGCTATCTCATGAGGGGATGATCTCCGAGGTCGACGCAGAAAAACTGATCGAAGCCGTCGAATTTAAGATGCATCAGAGCAAGAAGCAGAGCCAGTTAAGCTAACTGAGTTAGCAAATTAACTTAGCCAATCTCGTCAGCCAATAGTATTCGAGATAGTATTGGCATTCTTACATACTAGAAGAGGTGTTCAGAGCCGACTGAACAACTTTATTTCAAGCAGGCGTCGATTCCTGTTTTAAGAAATAGTCGACTGTTACTTTAATCGGTAGATCACCTCTATTCGGTCTCTAATCGTCACTTCTCCCTGCTGATAACTCTCGGCGACATCGTAACTCGCGCCTTTGGCATTCATACGGAGCATGACTGGCTGAACCGGATGTTGCTCGAAGTAGCGGATCTCCCAAACCCCCTCGATTTGTTCACCAAACCCTTCGGCCAGTAGTTGTGCTTTTTCCTGAGCATCTTTGATGGCTGCGAGTCTGGCTTTAGCCACATACTCATCTTGCTTACTTGATTTGAGCGCGATGTTATTGATCCGATTGATCCCCTCTTCTAGTGCCGAGTCTAAGATGGCGTTGAGACGGGTTAAATCTTGTATCGTGACGGTCAGACGACGACTGGCCATGTAACCGGTCAATTGGGCAGGCTTATCTTTCTCATAGTGATATTGCGGCTGTAGATTCAGGTTTGCACTCTGGATTAGTGAGCGTCCTATGCCCGCTTCTTTCAATCGTGCGATAAATTTTGCGACGGCCTTATCTGAGCCATCTTTCGCACCCTTGGCGGTTTTTTCTTTAATAATGACTTCAACATTGAGTTCGGCCATATCGGCTTCGACGGCCAGTTCGCTTACACCTATCGTCTCAAGGTGAGGAAAACTGAGTTCACTGGCTTGAAGCTGTGGCGCGACAAGAATAAGACTGCCGGACATGATTGCTGCTAATAGTGATTTTTTCATTATTTGGAACTCCAAAAGCAAAAGAGAAAAGTGATTTCTGAAGTTATAAACGCAGACAACTTTAGAAAGGGTTTTATTTTTTGTTTTATTTTTTTAGGCCACCTCTCCCAGTGCATCAAATTGTTACCTATAGTCAATATAGATTGTCTTTTGCGAAGTAAGATACCAAAGTGTTATTTGTAGGTTGTATTTTTGTGTTGGTGACTGAGTTTGAATTTATACAGAGCGAGTCTTTCACTATTCGCTAAACGTGCTTGGAGCCAGTAGACCATTTGACCAGTAAAGCTGGGGGAGAGTCGGTATGTATTCTATTAAAAGAAATCTGCTTTTAGGTTTATCTATTGTCTTATGCTACACCTTCGTCAGTATTTATAGTGCCAAACTTGATGATGTCTCTTTCGCAACCCAAGCCCATCAGTATGGTACTGACATGGCCTATAATGCGTCAGAGTTTGGCGATCTAAGAGTGTCGCCCGCTACTATCTACAATAGAACCAAGATTAACCATCTGCACTCAGCTGGAAAGGATAGTAGTGAAATAAATGATAAAGACAGTAAAAGCGAAATTAGCCGTAATAGTAGTTATAGAAGTAATGAATATGGGAGTGTAAATCGCAGAGCCGATAGCGCTGGAGTGACTCGACAATCCCAGAAAAACAGTGTTGAGTTAGAGAGGACTAGAATTGCGAGTGTACTCAACGCTGCCGTTTTCCTATTGGGTGTCACCATAGTTTCATTGGTATTTACTGGCGAAAATATCAGGTCAGAATTTGATGAGAAAGTCATATTTCTGTCGACACTGATTTTTATCGATGCCCTGTTTATCGGGGGGCAATACACCATGGCACTTCCAGTCTTCGGGCTTATTTTACTTTATGGAAGACGCTATCTGGGTACCTATTTCACCCCACATCAAGAATAGAAATTGAGCACTTGTTTTATCTTTGGCTCAAGGTTAGTCTTAATAAATAGAGTATCTTAATCGTCTATTCAACTTTTGATTTATAACGCCAAGGGAGGAGAACATCGATGCTGGAACTGCTCACCAACAACACGCTAGTGTTGTTTCATTGGTATAACTGCGATATTCAACTCGCCTACGATTTCCCCAACGTTTAGTCCTGTCCGCTACTGGTTCGATACCAGCCTGCACTTAAACTAATTAAGCTAGTTTAATAAATTAGTTAATCAAGTTAGTTAATCATAACGCGCTACTAAGCCGATCTTTGCCACGCAATGTTGATGATATTGTTGCGGAATTTAATCGACTCAGTAGGTGCGCAAAATGCTACAAGGGATTAAACAATGAAACGTATTCCGGAACCTTTTCGTATCAAGATGGTTGAGTCAATTCGAATGACCAACCTTGAAGATAGAGAGCAAGCCCTGGCTCAGGCGGGACTTAACCCCTTCCTGCTTCGCAGTGATGATGTCTATATCGATCTGCTCACCGATTCAGGTACAGGCGCGATGAGCGATGTGCAGTGGGCGGGACTCATGATGGGTGATGAATCCTATGCGGGCAGTCGTAACTACTTTCATCTGTGTGAATCAGTTGAACACTTCTTTGGTTATAAACTCACTGTGCCAGTTCATCAGGGACGCGGCGCCGAGCAGATACTGTTTCCCTGTCTGATAGAGCGGATGAAGCAGGTGCGCGGTGGCACCGAGCCGGTATTTATCTCTAACTATCATTTTGATACCACGGCGGGTCATATCGAGATGAACGGTGGCAAGGCGCTGAATGTCGTGACCGAGAAGGCGTTTGATACCGAGAGTTACTATGATTGGAAGGGGAATTTCGATCTGGACAAGCTTCGCGACACTATCGCGACTTATGGTGCCAATAATATTGCCGCCATCATCACGACAGTGACCTGTAATAGCTCCGGTGGGCAACCTGTATCTATGGCCAATATGCGTGCCGTTTATGAGATAGCTCAGGAGAATGATATTCCGGTGGTGATTGACTCGGCCAGATACTGTGAAAATGCCTATTTTATTAAGCAGCGAGAGGCGGGATACGAAGATAGCTCCATGTTGGAGATCATTCGTGAGATGTTCCAATATGGCGATATGCTCACCCTGTCGGCGAAGAAAGATCCCATGGTTAACATAGGGGGACTCTGTTGTGTGCGCGATCATGAAGAGCTATTTAGAGCCGTGCAGACCCTATGTGTCCCTATGGAAGGGTTTGTTACCTATGGCGGTATGGCCGGTCGTGATATGGAGGCGTTGGCCAGAGGCATGTATGAAGGCGCCGATGAAGATTTTCTTCACTATCGTGTCAGTCAGGTTGCCTATCTGGGGGAGCGTCTTCGCGAGGCGGGGATCCCAATTCAATACCCCACAGGGGGCCATGCGGTATTTGTCGATGCCGCTAAGATGTTGCCGCATATTCCAGCCCACCAGTTTCCGGCGCAATCTTTGTGTAATGCCCTCTATCTTGAGGCTGGCGTTCGGGCGGTAGAGATAGGCTCACTGCTACTTGGACGCGATCCCGAAACGGGTGAGCAGAAGGTGTCGCCTATGGAGCTGATGCGACTCACTATTCCACGACGGGTTTATACCAATGATCATATGGATTACGTTGCCGATGCTCTCATCGCCATTAAGGAGCAGGCGGCGTCGCTTAAGGGGTTGACGTTTGCATACGAGCCGCTAGTGTTGAGACACTTTACCGCTAAGTTCAACTCACTTTAGAGCACCATTGCGTTATAACCCGAGATGAGATTTCAAGTTCATCTCGGGTTAGGTTTTCTCTCAGCAATTCGAAACTATTCATATCAGGTTTATAAAAGAGTATTCAATTTAACTCTTTCAGTATCCTCAATGTTTTTCCAAAAAATGAATTCTATCTCATTGTCGGTACATTAATTAATGCACTTATAAATTTGTGATGCCCAAAAAAAGAACTAGTGTTAACCATAGGAAATGTATGTGTTGGTGTGCTGAAGAGCATGACAATGCCGTAATAGGGACGTTCAATGAATCTACATACTCAGGATCCGGAAACGATAAATGTCGTTATCTGTGATGATTCGGTTACTAATGTTTTGATAATAGCCGAAATCTTAAAATCTATTAATATGGAGTTGAATATCACGAAAATCACCGATCCGCGTAAGGTGATGAGTGAATTAGATAGTCAAGTAACCCTGCTTATTTTAGATCTGGAAATGCCCTATTTTACTGGTTATGAAATTCTCGAAAAAATCAGAACACTTTACAGTCCCGACAAATTACCCGTTATCGTTGTCAGTGGTTTGAGCGATCAAAAGTCTCAAATTAAGGCATTGAAATCGGGTGCAAATGATTTTATCTGTAAACCATTTAATGAGTATGAACTCAAACTTCGAGTTACCAATCAACTTAATATCATGAATGCTTTTAAGTTACAGTCCAGGCTCAATCATGAGCTTGAGAAACGTGTAAAACTGCGCACCTTCGAGCTCGAACAGGCAACCGAATGCCTGATTAATAAGTTAGCTATGATTGCCGAAATGCACGATGAAAACACTGGGCAACATATTCTTAGAGTGGGAAAATACTCAGGCCTCCTGGCTCGAAAACTGGGATTGACTGAGGAGGTGGCTTATATGATAGAAAAAGCTGCACCTATGCATGACATGGGGAAAATAATGATCCCAGATGAGATCTTGTTTAAACCGGGTAAGCTTAGCGAGTCAGAACATGTAGTCATGAAGCAACACGTTGAAAAAGCGAATGACCTGTTTGATGACCATCCATCGATGATGATTCAAATGGCTAAATCCATTGCAATATATCATCATGAGAAATGGGACGGTTCAGGTTACGCCAAAGGCCTTGTAGGACACTCGATTCCGATCGAAGGACAGATCGTGGGGCTTGCGGATGTATTCGATGCGTTAACCACAGAGCGCCCCTATAAGAGTGCGTGGACTGTTGACGCTTCGGTTCAATATTTAAAAGAACAATCAGGAAGTCACTTCGACCCTCAACTGATCAATCTGTTTGTTGAACATCTGCCTGAAATATTAGAGATAAAAGCCGCGTTTTCCGAGAAGGCATTTTAGCCTCTCACTCGCTCTCAAGCTTGGCTTGTCGATGACGAAGCGTGATTTTTTGGAGAGGCCCATAGATTACACTTCTCATCCCCTCGCAAAGCGTCAGCCAGAAGTCTCTACTGTAAGATAGAACCTGATGAAGATGTAAATTACTCTCTAACCGCTGCAAGGGGAGCAGTTGAAATAGAAGATATTTCAACTGCTATCAGGCAAAGTTATATTTTTCTAAAACCTGCGTAGCTTGCATTCTCCTGTGAAGTATTAGCGCGGCCACCTCGACCCATCTGGCTCATGGCTGTTTCAGTCTTAGCCTTCGCGCTACAACCGCAGTTCCCAGATTTTTTATGTTCCGGTTTGCTGCTGCCAGCATGGCCACCACAACATCCGCCGGCTTTTTTGCCTACAGAGGCTTCTGTGCTGCCGTGAACATCTGCATCACCGTTATGTGAGTGAGAGCCGCAACCACATCCACCCGACTTGCCATCTACAGCATGGCCGCCACAACAGCCCCCTTTCTTCTCATGGTTGAGGGAGGCTCTGCCTTGTGAAGCATCGAGTAGACGCAGATTAAGGTTGCGGGTAGTTTTTAGCAGGTCGTCGACGCAAAGAGTGCTATCGCCTTTGCTGACGCTGATCCCCGCATCGAGTAGCTTGCCGAGCATACGCTCGCCGATGTGCTGCACTATGATGATGTTGGTCTTGTTATTGATGATAAGCTCCAACATCGCCTTCTTGGCACTACATCCTTCGGCGAGTAGTGCCGGATTGGCGACGCTGGCGATCAATTGATGTTGTTCGTTAAAGAAACCGATCTGTTGGGCTTTGGTAAAGTGGCTCGCGAGTCGGTCACGGCTCATTGGCATTGCAATAATCATAATCATTCCTTGTGAACCCTTAATCGGTACTCCTATTAAGGGCTGATATTAGTTTGGTATCGACTTAGCTCTCTTGGTTTTCTTGAGGCAGCACAAGCGCATGTCCCTGGGTGATAGCGGTGGCGACTTTCCAGCGTGCGGAGGCAAGCAGGTTGCCGAATGTCTGTCTGGATATTCCCATCTTGGCCGCGGCATCGAGCTGGCTCATCTTCTCTACATCACCTAAATTCAGCGCTTCAAATTCATCGGCTTCGAGCTGGATTTTAGTTAACTCAACTGAAGGGATCCCGTTAGGTTTAAACATGCTACAGGGCACACAGGCCGATAAGCGGCGACACTTTCTGGGTCTGGGCATGATGACTCGCCTCCCTTCTTGTTTGTAAAAAGTTGTTAGTAAAGAGCTATGAGTAAAAAGTTGAGAGTGATAAAAGTAATAAGTTATTGGCCTACGCCAATAACTAGAGATTATTATGTAAGTTCACACAACAAACTGTGCAGCAGATCACCCTCAAAAATATTCGTGTCGCCTAAATAATGGGGTGCTTATCATCTTTGATTCCGAGTCTGGTTCATCAGGGATGTCACTTGTTTCGAGATAAGACTAGGTATGACTGACTGTAATTTCTTAATGATATAAAGGGCTGCAGAGCCAATTCTGTTCCGCACAGCATTTCTGATAATGGGATCGGGAAATATTGATGAAATGTCGTCGTAGTTGGCTAAATCGAAGAGATAAGAAACAGGTGTAGGTATGAATGAGGGTATCGAAAACAGGGATGTTTTCGTTAAGCGGGCATGGATGGCTTTACAACGATATTCATATCTAAAAGCCAGTTCGGCATCCATGCCTCTCGTTCATAAGCACAGACACCAAAGGTTTCTATTCACCGTCCCGAAGGAATACCTGCACATAAGGTCGCTCTTAGGCATCCTGCCTTCACTACATTTTCGCCTCCATGCACGGCACCCGATACAGGTGATAGATACCTGTAACGTTCAAAGTTGCACTTGTACTTACTTTAAGTCCTGATGCGGCTGCGAGCTTCGGCAACAAGGATGTTGCCGCAGAGCCCACAGGGCCAAATGTGTTCCATACACATTTCGGCATTTCCACCATCTGACCCATAGGGATATGGGAAATGTCTTTGAAGCATAGGGAACGCTTAAGACCATGGCGGTCAGAT
>SDWK01001034.1 GCA_004195335.1 Shewanella sp. | reverse complement strand
GATATAGGGGAAGCCTGCTTCAGCCTACAAGGAACAGGTAATAAAAAAGGACGCTGATGCGTCCTTTTCGATTTCAGCTAGCTAGATGTTAGCCAGAGAACAATGCTTACTTAGCCATCTTAGCAAACACGCGATCGGCTGCCGCTAATGTTTCTTCAATCTCTTTCTCACCATGGGCCATAGACAGGAAGCCTGCTTCATAAGCGCTAGGAGCAAGGTATACACCTTCATCTAACATGCCGTGATAGAAGATAGGGAACTTCTCAGCATCGCATTTAGTGACTTGCTCAAACGACGTGACTTTTTCCTCTTCGGTGAAGAACAATCCGAACATGCCACCAACGTAGTTGATTGCCATTGGAATGCCATGCTTGTTCGCAGCGGCTTTGAAGCCTTCGGCGACACGCTTAGTTTTAGCGGCAAGTTCTTCATAAAGGCCATCAGCGCACAGCTCTTCCATTTGGGCAAGACCTGCAGACATAGCAATAGGGTTACCTGACAGAGTACCTGCCTGATAAACAGGGCCAGTTGGTGCGATAAACTGCATCACATCTTTACGGCCACCGAATGCGCCTACTGGCATACCGCCACCGATAACTTTACCAAGCGTAGTCAAGTCAGGAGTCACGCCGTAGTAGCCTTGAGCGCCGCCCTTAGATACACGGAAACCGGTCATCACTTCATCGATAATCATCAATGCGCCGTATTGGTCACAGATAGCACGCAGGCCTTGTAAGAAACCATCGACTGGAGGAATGCAGTTCATGTTGCCGGCAACAGGCTCAAGAATGATGCAAGAGATCTCTTCAGGATACTGTTCGAACAGCGCCTTAACAGTCTCAAGGTCGTTATAAGTTGCTGTGAGCGTGTGCTTAGCAAAATCTTCTGGAATACCTGGAGAGCTTGGCTGACCTAAGGTTAGTGCACCAGAACCCGCTTTAACGAGTAAACAGTCAGCGTGGCCATGGTAGCAGCCTTCAAACTTGAGGATTTTGTCACGGTTAGTGAAACCACGTGCCAAACGAATCGCACTCATGGTGGCTTCAGTGCCTGAACTCACCATACGAACTTGTTCCATTGAAGGTACCATTTCGATGACTTTTTCAGCCATGGTGACTTCAAGTTCAGTCGGGGCGCCAAATGACAGACCATTTTCAACGGCAGCCAATACTGCTGCACGAATTTTAGGGTGGTTATGACCTAAGATCATAGGGCCCCAAGAGCCAACATAGTCGATGTATGCATTACCGTCGGCGTCATAGATATATGCGCCATCGGCTTTTTCGATGAAACGTGGTGAGCCACCTACACTGCTGAAAGCACGTACTGGAGAGTTAACCCCACCTGGGATGGTTTTCTTAGCCTGTTCAAATAGTTCGTCAGAACGAGTCATTATCAATCCTTAAAGTCAGTCGCCAAATTAAAAGTCGGCTTTTCGTGAATACCAATTAACTGGACACTCGTATTGTTCGAGTTGCGTGTCAACGCCGAGTGTCAGTGCAAACAGTGCCATGCGGATTAGTAGTCCGTTATCTGCCTGTCTAAAGATGGCCAAATTAGGATGACTATTAAGGTCATTGTCTAGTTCATTGGCCTGCTTGCGCGAGTCTCTAGGTAACGGATGCATGATCACAGTGTTTGACTTGCAATGCTGTGTGTAAATATTGCGATTGAGACGAAACTTACCGCGATACTTGTTCGCTTCTTCTTGAGAAGGAAAACGTTCTTCTTGAATGCGAGTCAGATAGAGTATATCAGCCTGATCTAAATGGCCTTCAAGTTGGTCTGTTATTGTGATCTTATGCCCAGCATTTTCAATGTCACTGATCACATAGTCAGGCATTGATAACTCTTTGGGCGAAACGAGAGTAAAACTGACGTTTTTATACATACATAGCAGACGAGAGAGCGAGTGAACCGTGCGGCCAAATTTAAGATCGCCTACCATCGCAATATGCATGCCGCTGACATCCTGGCCACGGGTCGCCAGCTCTTTCTGTATGGTAAATAGATCGAGTAGAGCCTGGGTCGGATGCTCGTTAGAGCCATCACCGCCATTGATAACCGGCACCCGGCTGCCTTCTGAGAACTCTCGGATCGAGAATGCTTCAGGGTGGCGCATAGCGATCACATCCGAGTAACTTGATAGCACTCTTGCTGTGTCATAGAGGGATTCACCTTTAGACAGAGATGAAGAGGCCATACCCACGGTTTCATTGACCTTTCCGCCGAGCAAGTTAAACGCGCAGCCGAAACTTATACGTGTTCGTGTGCTGGGTTCGAAAAAGAGGTTACCTAAAATAGCGCCTTCAAGGACAGTGGTACGTTTCTGTCTTAAAGCATAGGGAGTCATGCGAGAAGCAACATTAAAAATCTGTTGCACGGAATCCAGGTTAAGCTGGTTTACCGAGAGGATATGTGATCCTTGAAACTGAGTCATCAGCCTTTATTTCCAATTTCTGGGGGGCGATATGGCAAGTCGAAAACCTGTCATGGTGCCCTAAAGTTATGTAGGGTGGCTGAGGCGACACTATACCAGAATGGCCGTTACAGTGGAATCACTCTAGGGGGTTTTGTTTGCGAATTATACAAACATCTGAATAGGTTCTCTTGTATTGGCCTGTATATGATAATTAGTCATATATAGCCCAATGTGGTGAGATGCTGGTAAGTGTTAATACTCGGGTCATTTTTTTATGAAGTGTTCTCTTGCCCCGTGATTCGGTATGCACTTTGCTCTATGTTGATTGTTCCTATCTATGGGTGATGAACTAATCTGCTGTTTAGATAATATCTTTTACTAGCATTCCAGTGAAAATCATCCTCATGTTTGCCTCTTAAGTTAAACTGTATCTTTAGTCTTTACGTTGGACTCTGGTTTTAGCTTTGGTTTTAGTGCTGGTGCTGTGCGATAGTTCTGTGGTGTGGTCAATATGAGTTTGGCCCATTATCTGCGCTACTATTTTTAGCTGTTATTGAGTCAACTTTGGTTGCAAGTCAGGGTGACAATCTTGGATTGAAAGTCAGGGCGACAAGTAAAGGAGTGTCTTGTGCAATTTTTCTACATTTTAATACCTCTGGGTCTGATGTTGATCATCTACTTAGAGCGGACCTACATTAAAGAGCATGATGAAAAATACTCAGGGTTGAATTTTGTGACTATGTCACTCTTTGTTTCCGGGATCACCTGGTTCGCATCTGTTGTCGCCTTGGTATTACTGGCGCAAACGTTTGTCGATCCCCCTCATAGCATCATAGGCCATCTGGCGTTCGCCGCTTTCTTTGTTCTATGTGTCATCATTGCAGTACAAAACCGAACATACCGCCTCTATTTTGACGAGGCCAAAATAGTACGCACACGCATCATAGGGGGACCTATGATATCGACACTCGCCGATCTGAAACGAGTTGAGCTAAAGTCATATTCTGACTCAAGCTCCGAGACTTACATTCTGACCTTCATTACAGGTAAGCCGGTTAAAATCCCGATAGGTATGATGGAGGGGGATCAAGTAGCTAAACTGAAGTTACTGCTCGGTAGATATACACTTTCTTAGACAAAGGTCATCTTCTCAATATGAGTGTTCATTGAGGCCTAAGGGGGGCTTCCACAGCTTTTGACTCTTGGGGATATCTGTAAAAGTAAAATGTCGGATCCGGCCTAGAGATATTTATGCCTTAAAGCCCAATTTTTAACTGCTATCCCCCTTGAAGTGCCCGCCATGACTCATGTATAACCTGTACTTCAGATTTTCTTATCGCAATTAAAAAGTAGAACTCATCGATGACGGTAATGTATCCAAATCTCACCGAAAGCACGCGCTCAGAAACCGACCTATTGGGAAGTAAATCCATCCCCAGTGATGCATATTATGGGATCCATACCTTAAGGGCGATGGAGAACTTCGAGATCAGCAATGAAAAAATTGGTGATTGTGTCGAATTTGTCCGTGGCATGGTAAAGACTAAAAAAGCGGCCGCGATGGCCAATGGAGACCTTGGCACCATTTCTCAAGATGTTGCCGCAGCCATTGTCAGAGCTTGCGACACCCTGTTAGCCAGTGATCGCTTTTATGATCAGTTTCCTATCGATGCTTTTCAAGGCGGCGCCGGAACATCGGTGAACATGAACACCAACGAAGTGATTGCGAACATAGCATTGGAGCAGATGGGGCATGCAAAGGGCGATTATCAATATATTAACCCTAACGACCATGTGAACAAGAGTCAGAGTACTAACGATGCTTACCCGACAGGATTCCGTGTTGCGCTGTTTGAACGGACAAATACTCTATTATCCGCGCTGACCTTGTTAATCGACGTCTTTCTGGCTAAGTCTGAAGAGTTTAGTGATGTACTTAAGATGGGTCGTACTCAGCTACAAGACGCGGTTCCTATGACTCTGGGTCAGGAGTTTCGAGCCTTTGGTATCACCTTAAGAGAAGAGATTAAAAGTATCAAGCGCTGTCAGGAGTTGCTGCTGGAGATCAACTTAGGGGCCACGGCGATTGGCACTGGTTTGAATGCGCCAGCCGGATATTCTGAGTTGGCCATTGCAAAGTTAGCCGAGATCACCGGTCATCCCTTCGTTCCTGCCGAAGACCTAGTTGAAGCGACTTCAGATTGTGGCGCCTATGTGATGTTATCCAGTGCGTTGAAGCGTTTCGCGGTCAAGTTATCTAAGATCTGTAATGACCTTCGGCTGTTATCCTCAGGACCACGTACCGGTTTAAATGAGATTAACTTGCCGGAGATGCAGGCCGGTTCATCTATCATGCCTGCCAAAGTGAACCCGGTTATTCCAGAGGTGGTGAATCAGGTGGCCTTCAAGGTATGCGGTAACGATCTCACCATCACCATGGCTGCAGAAGCGGGACAACTGCAACTTAACGTGATGGAGCCTGTGATAGGTCAATGCCTGTTTGAGTCTTTGTCACTGCTCGAAAATGCCTGCGTGACGCTAAAAGGTAAGTGCATTGAAGGGATCACCGCAAACCGTCAGGTGTGTCAGGATTTCGTGCTTAACTCCATCGGTATTATCACTTACCTGAATCCATTTATTGGTCATCATGAGGGCGATATCATAGGTAGAATTTGCGCCGAAACGGGCAAGAGTGTTCGCGAAGTGGTATTAGAGCGTGGCTTATTATCACCGGAGCAACTCGATGAGATCTTCTCTATAGAAAACCTGATGAACCCTAAGTATAAGGCGCAGCGCTTCGCGCAGGTTACATCTGGATGATCAAGCGTTGTCGCTGATAAGTTAGACAAGAGATGAAGTCGCGGGTTATTTCCCGCGACGCTTAGACCGCTTAATTCTGTTGTCTCTTTATCTTTAGTTGCCGAATATCAAACTGACAGGATCAGGGATTAATAGTTTGTGATATGGCTGCCTTTACTCTATCGGCATGTTCGACCACAAGGTGGTTGACGGTATCGATATTGCCTCCCTCGTTGGCATCTGAGTTCATATTAAACGTGACTATGCTGTCGACTATGTTTACTTGAGCGGCCTTGAGTGGATGAAGTGCCGATTCCAGATAGTCATCCAGAGGCATAAAGTTAAACCCCTCTTCACTATAAGATTCTGCCGTTGCGCCAGCCGTGATTGACAGTATCACTTTCTTGTTTTTTAACTTATCTCCTTCGGGGCCGAAGGCGAAATTATAAGTGAATACATCATCGAACCATTTTTTCATTATTGCCGGATAGGTTGACCAGTATAAAGGAAATTGAATAATGATCATTTCGGCATCGATCAGCGCGGCTTGTTCCGCTGCAATATCAATCTTGTAATTCGGATATAAGTCATCAAGACAGCGGATATGAGTGTCATTTAATGCGCCGAGTATATGGATTATTTTTGAATTTGCCATCGACTCATTAAGATTGGGATGACCTGAAATTATGACGATTTTACTCATGAACTTCCTCTGTATTGAAGTGTTGCGGGCTTAGCTGGGATGATAACTGAAAATGTCAGATCGATGAGCGGAGGATATTGCGCTCGCTCACACTCTCAGAAATAGAGCCATGATCAGGGCCGAAAAAGGGAAGCGATAAACCGCTATGGCTTCCTTATCGCTTGCCCGCCTTAGAAATGAGAGTGATGCCCAACTCACTACACCGTTCGATTTACTCTTGTTGAGATAAGTAGGGTTAACGGTACCATCCACAACTTCAAGTCAATCCAAACACCGCCGCAGACTACAACTATTCCCTGTTGAAGTATGAGGCTCGTACTCAATGCATGTAACTTCGCCAGGGTGTCATAGGTACTTTGATTTACGAAGAATCAAGGAGGATGAGGCCGCACATTAACATCCATGTTATCGCGGCATTCGTGAATCCATTAACATCAGACAAGCAGTCCTCCTTACCCTGGTGTGGAATGGAATTCCACGACGTTAGTTGTTAGGCCAAGTCTAACGATAAAGATGCAAGCGTAGCTTGATTAACTAAAAGAAACTCAAAATTTGTTCTCCGACACGTTAATTCAAACCTGTCCGGAGCGTATCTCTTTTTGCAAGGATACCCAGCTCACTACGCCGACTATGTTTTCACTGTTATCTTCATAGATATAGACCTCACCGCGTCGATCTCGGGAGAGGATGCTGTAGACTTCATTTAAGGTCGCCGTATCGGGGAGTCCCTCAATGGGGTGTCGGGTTAGGGCACTGTCACTATCATAACGTTGCATCTCGAGTTGGAGCATCTCTATCTGCCCCAGTGCATTACGGACCAATACAGAGCGGCCTGCGGCGCGCTTGAGCACCTCGAGTAATAGCGTGGCATCATCCTTTACGATAATCACCCTCTTATCCATTAAGGCCCTGACGCCGCGTTTCTGTAATCCCAGTTTGAGGGGCGAAACTTTATAGCCTAACCCCATGATCTCTAACTGTCTCAGGAAGAGTGATTTTGATTTAAATCCTTGATGAGCGATGAGAAAGGCTGGAATGCTGACGAACATTGCTGGCAATATGATAGCGGGGTTGTTTGTCATCTCGAGCAGGGCGACTAAGGCTGCAAGGGGGGCGCTGAGACAGACTCCCATGATAGCGGTCATGCCTATGATGGTATAGAGGCCAATATAGGGGGCGACAGACGGGAACACGGCTGCACTGGCCAGGGCCAAAATGGCACCCAGAAGTGCACCTATGCCAAAAATGGGGCCTATGATACCGCCAGGGATCCCAAGCCCTATGGCGGCGATGGTAGCGATAATTTTGCCGATCAAAAGTGCGATTAAAAATACAATGCTGGGGTGCTCGCTTATCGCTTGTTCGATGGCGAGCTCACCACTGCCCAGAGACTCTGGCAGGAAGATACCGACGATCGTGGTGATAACCCCGGCCAGTAAGACCCGATGTAGCAGCGGCCAGTGTTGACCTGTTGCTGTGACCTTGAGCAGAGAGAAGTTAAATAGGGCGGCAACACAACCTAAAATCACACCACTTATCGCAAGAATCGGGTATTGAGATAGCGGGATATTGATAATGCCGATTTGATCGTATTCGTGAATATTTCCAAAGACGATCTGCGACGATACAGCGCCACAGATGGCTGCGAGTATGATGGGAAAGAAATAGTGGACCTTATATTCGCGTAAAATGACCTCGAAGACGAAGATGACTGCAGCCAGTGGCGTGTTGAAGGTGGCGGCGATACCTGCAGCGATGCCGCTGGCACACATGATACGAACACTGTTATCGGGGAGCTTAAATTTTTCAGCTAATACACTGGCGGTAACCGCACCTAAATGGATCACCGGACCTTCCCGTCCGACGGAAAAATTAGTCACTAAGGCAAACAGAGCCTGAAAAAATTGGCTGGGAGCGGATTGCAGAGGCAACTTACCATGGTGAAGTTTTATCCTGTGCAAAACATAGGCTATTCCCATTCGCTTATAGCGTTTAGATCCCATTCGCGCCACTGACCAGATTAAAACTGAGCCAATCAGTGGTAATAACACTCGCCAGTCGTCGATGATCTCAGTAAAATCCAGCTCACTGGTTTCCGTATAGGTGTTAATCCAGATGACCAATAGCCTGAACAGCAAGATCACACCCGAAGCTATCAGGGCAAATAACAGAGCAAGCAGAGAGAGTTGCAGACTGATCTTAGCTTGAGACAGAGTATCTTTAAGTTCTGTTTTCTGGTATTTCACCCATTGGGTATGTGTCTTCTTTAATCGGTGTCGCACCTGAGCCTTCTATATATTGGGTTGCTCATTGTCGAAATGAGTCAGGGTTAAAGTATAAGAAACTATTCAAACAGTAAGAGAAGAGGTTGTTAGTTTATGTCAAATTATCATCGTTGGATCGATCGTATGCAAGTGATTGAGAGGAAGATCCGACCATCCAATGTGTATCTGTGTCTGTTGGTGTTAGTCGCTTTCACCTCAGGAGGGGTGAGCTACAACCTGTGGTCTGAACAGAATCTGTCTGTAGTAGATAGTAACACAGAACACACTGATACATTGGTTAAACAGTTGAAAAATCAGGCTCAAGTCATGGCTTCTAAAAATCTCGAGCTGACGCTTGAGCGAGAGGCGAATGATGAGATGCAACAGCTGTTTTCCGAACAACATCAAAAACAACGTGAACTGGAGAGAGAGCTCTCTTTTTATCGCAGTATCATGGCACCTGAAAATAACGCCGATGGGGTGTCTATCAATGGACTCGAACTAACCCCCACTCTATTGCCAAGGCAGTATCGGTTGAGGCTTATCTTAACGCAATTGAAAAAGCGTAAACAGTCACTCAAAGGAATGGCCGAGATTAAGCTTGTGGGTGCGCAGAACGGTGAAGCGGTAGAATTAGATGTGGCTAAACTTGCCGATGTGCAGCTCAATTTTAAATTCCGCTATTTTCAAATATTAGACACCGAGTTTACCCTCCCCGAAGGATTTGAGTTATCTTATCTGAAAACTAAGGTTATTGTCCCTTCGAGCCGTTGGAGTAAAGGGTCACAGGCTGAAATTGAGTTTGCTGCTATCGATGTATTACCCCCCAAGACGGCCTTAGTACAGGCTTCCTCTGAGCTCCTGGAAGACGCTGCAATCGAGACGCTTGGAGAGGTTCTTGAGGATGAAGTGTCGATTGAGGTGCAACCGGAAATAAATTAGCGGTAAATCCTGAGTTTAGTACGTCTTTACAGGCCGATGAGGCGATGAAAACAGTAAGGTAATAACCATAGGTAAACTAAGGGATTTAGCCGACGTGGTGCGGTTTTATCATAGAAATTAAATAGGGTGCGCATATTACTTGAACAAAATGGTCAGGTATTGGATAATCCCGCTTAGCCAACAGATGTAAGAGGTATTCATGACTGAACAAACTACGGAACAAGCTGAAGACGCAATGCCAATCCAATTTACGGATGCCGCCGCTTCAAAAGTAAAAACCTTGCTTGAAGAAGAGGAAAATGATGCGTTAAAGCTACGCGTGTATGTGACCGGTGGTGGTTGTTCTGGTTTTCAGTATGGCTTTACTTTCGACGAAAAAGTTAATGAAGGCGATTTCACCGTTGAAAAACAAGGTGTTCAGCTAGTGGTCGATCCAATGAGCCTGCAATATCTCGTAGGCGGAGAAGTGGATTACACCTCTGGACTGGAAGGTTCTCGTTTCTTCGTGAAGAACCCTAACGCGACCACGACCTGTGGTTGTGGAGCCAGCTTCTCGGTTTAATCCCTATTTAAAAACGAGATTCAAAAAAGCCAGTTGTGTTAGCAACTGGCTTTTTAATGCTTACTTTTTACAGCTTCTACCTATGGGTATTAACTCATAATGTTCATATTTATCTTAGTTTTAAAGTAGGCTTTGACCTTCGGAGTGAAGGCTATCCATACCTGTAACATAGAGAACAGAATTAATAGCGAAAAGATGATGTAGACGGGGACTTTCCCTTGCAGCTCACCGATTTGAAAATTAGATGGATTACCAACTACTAAGTTACCGGGATCGTACAAGATCACCGGCAGCATACTTACAAAGGCAAGTTGAAGTAGGCTATAGCCTTGCAGCATATACATAGCCGTTCTTTGTCGCCCAAGAATTGCCACGACCATCAACAAGGTAATAATACAAAAGAGTACTCCCTGTTTGGCTATGATGCCGCCGATAGAGGCGATGGCAAGCAAGGCACATAAGACTGCGAGCCTTTTGGGGAGTTTACTCTTAACCATTTTTGGCATGACTGCATTTTCAGCGGTATGAGTATTCACCGATTTTTCGGCGTCTTCAGCAGTGACTTCTGTTGCGGACTTAGCGGCTTGGTTCTCCAACTTAGATCTCCTTAGTGACGTTGCTTTGGTGTTAGTCTCTGCTCGATTTCATAGGGTTCGGTAACGACACCTAAGTCTTCCTGAACCGGGAAAACGGCAACGAACAGGTCATCATCTTGCATACCTGGTACCCAACGCTCTAGCCATTCATCGAGCGGGATTGGGAGCGTCGTGCAATCTTTCCAGTCATCGACAGCCCATAGTTTGGCAGCCTCTTCACTTGGCCACATTGGGATGCAGTCTTCATCTTCGGTGGTCAACATGACACAGCCATCATTGTCTTGTAGGGTCCAAAGAGTCTTATGCTCTTTAGCCTGCTCAATAAAATAGTCGTAGCGAGCTTCTGGAGTCATCTGGCTTGCATCTTTTGGGCTTTTACTCATGGTGTCGTCTCTTTGGTTTGTTTGGCGCTTGGCCGATTGCTGCAGATAATAGCATTTCAGGCGATGGAAATTAAAAGATTTTGGCTCGTGATGCGTTATCTGGTGAGAGACGCTTACTGATGACCCTTTTTGAGTATTCAAAACGTGATGAGATTAGGCTTAAACACAAATGATTGCATTGATTAACCAGAGCTCGGGATAAGGGACCGATTAACCGCGTTCTTGTTCAGGTTTTAGATTGGTTAGCTTTAAAGGCTGGAGGCTTGAACACCTCGCAGCCTGAACTTGATGTTATGCCGCAGGAAACAGTGAGCCCAGCACACCTTCTCTTGAGGCGCCGGTTACAGCAGGTAGGTTACCAGAGAGACCTTGATGATGACGCATGGCAAGCCAGGCAAATGCGATCCCTTCTACCCACTGAGGGGCAATTCCCAGCTCAGAGGTTGTGCTGAGTCGATAGCCGGGAAGTAACTTATCTAAACGTGACATCAGTTCGGTGTTAAACGCCCCCCCTCCACAAACAAATAGCTCTCCCCTAGGTGATAAGGCCAGGGTCTCTTTTGCTATGCTGTGACAAGTCACATCGAGCAGGGTGGATTGAATATCGGCTTCATTCAGGTAGCCGAATTCGGCCGCCTGCTGCTCAAGCCAGGCCTGATTGAATAGCTCCCGCCCCGTGCTCTTAGGAAAGGGTTGAGAGAAGTAGGTGTGCGAAAGTAGATGTTTCAGTAGCTTTTCATCGGTCGTTCCACTTGCGGCCCAGGCCCCTTCCTCGTCGTAGGCTCGTTCTTTTACCTGCTGTATCCAGGCATCGATTAAGATGTTACCCGGTCCAGTGTCGAATCCAATGACATCGTCAGTATTACCTGGTAGATAGGTGAGGTTAGAGATCCCGCCGATATTGAGAATGATGCGCGCTGTGTCCGGACTAGAAAATATCTGCTGGTGGAATGCGGGGACCAACGGGGCTCCTTGGCCGCCCAGAGCGATATCTTTACGCCTGAAGTCGGCGATAACATCGATGCCGGTTTCAACGGCGATGGTATTAGGATCGCCAATCTGAAGCGAAAACCCCATATCCAGATTCGGCATATGCCTGACCGTCTGCCCGTGGCTACCGATGGCAACGACTTGCTCTTTAGATACACCGGCTTTCGCCAGGAGTTCATTGACAGCGGCACCAAATAACAGGCCGACACTTCGATCTAATTGACCCAAGAGGTTGATCTCGTCGCTGCCAGGTAAACTGAGGCGCTGAAGATTTCTGAAAGTGTGCTTGGGGATGACTTGGCTATGTTTAGCGACGAGCGTTGGATTTGGCGAGTCAAAATCAACCAGAACGGCATCGATACCATCCATGCTGGTGCCCGACATTAAACCTATAAAGTAATTATTGCTCATTATTATTATCCGTTGTCGGCAGACTCAAATTATCAGTAGGCAGTCACTGTCTTTTTTGAGTCGAATCTGAAGTTTTAAAAATCCGAAGTTTTCAAAATCAAATGTTAATTTAGCCTAGATCTGACAGACCTAGGCTTATGGAATAGGCGTTACCGCCGTCTTAATTCTTAGTTCTTGGTGTGATTATTGTGACGCCAAATAAACTTGCTTGTTTTGCTGAAGTTTAGTCATTATCTGCTTGCTAAGCGCCAGAAATTTGGATTTATCTTTACTCGCAATAGGCAAAGATTTAGGCAGTTTGATGGTTCTTGGGTTGCGATGAACGCCGTTAACGATAAATTCGTAATGCAGATGTGCCCCAGTGACTCGACCAGTAGAGCCTAAAGTTCCGATGACTTGCCCTTGCTTAACCGTCGCACCCTGCTTAACTTTACGCTTTTTCAGATGCAGATACTTTGTGGTATAGGTGTCATTATGTTTAATGAATACATAGTTGCCATTGTATTGGTTATAGGCTGACTTGATGACCCGCCCTTTACCCGCGGCTTTAATCGGCGTGCCCACCTTAGCGACGTAATCTACGCCTCTATGTGCTCTGACCTGCCCCGTGACCGGATGAAGTCGTTTGGGATTAAAGCTTGAGCTTACGTATTTAAAGTCGACAGGGGAGCGCAAGAAGGCCTTACGCATACTACGGCCCTCTTCGGAATAGTAGTTACCATCGGTATAACGCACCGCCGTGTAGCGATCACCTTGGTTACTGAACTCCGCTGCGAGAATATTGCCATTTCTTAAGAACTCACCGTCGGCGTATTCCTCTTCGAAGATGAGCGCAAAGTAATCGTCTTTCCTGAGATCCAGCGCAAAATCGATGTCCCAGCCGAAAATGGTGGCCAGTTGCATGATCTGGTTTGGTGTTAATCCTGCGCCGATTCCGGCATTCCAGAAGTTACTGCTTATAGTGGCATTGGCAAATTTGGTACGACTCTCTACCTGCTTATCTGAGATGAGCTCTTTATAGCCAGATTCATTTTTACTGATGATGAGAGTCGAGATAGGGTTGAGTTGGTATTTAAGTTCGGCTAATTCACCCGCCGAATTTTTCGCGATAATGAGCTCTTCACCCGGCATGATTTTTAGCAGATTCTTCTTTGCCTTAGGTAGCAAGGTTATCTCATAAACATCTCTGGAACTGAGCCCTGCCCGAATAAAGAGCGCCGCTAAGGTATCTCCGCTTTTGACCTGAAAATGTTCAATATCCAACTTTTCTGCTTGTTTAGCCTTCAGGTTTTCCATTGAACCGGCTGCTAAAGGTTGAATATCACTCGATTCAGCACCTTCTGTCTTTGAGGCTGAATGGGTTCCAGATGGTGGTATTGGGGTGCGAAATGCCAGTGGAAGCGTTAACTGCTGAGCATTACTGGCTTCAATATCTGATACCGATTTAGGGGAGTGAGTGCCGAGATCGATACTGCCGGAAAGCTGAGTATGACTGTTTTTAGATGCTAAGGCGTCATCAGAAGGGATAAGAATGATGGTGACTGTGACTAAAACCAGAAGAGTTAGCAGTACTTGATGCAATCTAGGCAGTAATTTTAATAACGTTATAACCTTTCCCATTGACCCCTTTCCCGTACACTAGATAGCAATTTTTTTCGCTTATACCGATCCCCTTAGTGTACACACTTTCATTTGTGCTGGCTAACAAGTAACATGACTCTCTTTTATTTATTCATAGGCTCTTTGGAGTAGCTGGCGAGATGGCTGATTTAGACCAAGCATTAGCAGAAATTAAACGTGGTACCGATGAGATTTTGCTCGAAGCGGATCTGCTGGAAAAATTGAAAGAGGGACGTCCCTTACGTATCAAACTTGGAGCCGATCCTACCGCGCCTGATATTCATTTAGGTCATACTGTTATCTTAAATAAGATGCGTACCTTTCAAGAGCTGGGTCATGAAGTTATCTTCTTGATCGGCGACTTTACCGGTATGGTCGGTGACCCAAGCGGTAAGAACAGTACTCGTCCTCCTTTGACGCGCGAGCAAGTGTTGGCCAATGCTGAAACCTATAAGGAGCAGGTCTATAAAATCTTAGACCCAGCCAAGACGCGTATCGAGTTTAACTCTACCTGGCTTGAGCCATTAGGCGCTGCCGGTATGATCCGTCTGGCTTCCAAGCAGACCGTTGCTCGTATGATGGAACGTGACGACTTTAAGAAGCGTTATGGTTCGGGTCAATCTATTGCGATTCATGAATTTATGTACCCACTGCTACAGGGCTATGATTCGGTGGCATTAAAAGCTGATGTTGAGCTCGGTGGTACAGACCAGAAGTTTAACTTGCTGATGGGCCGTGAGCTGCAAAAGTCTGAAGGTCAGAAGCCACAAACCGTTATTATGATGCCTTTGCTAGAAGGCCTAGATGGCGTGAAGAAGATGTCAAAGTCTGCCCATAACTATATTGGTGTGAGTGAACCTGCCGGTGAGATGTTTGGCAAGATCATGTCTATCTCTGATGAGTTAATGTGGCGCTACTTTGAGCTGTTATCATTCCGTCCACTCGGTGAAATTGAACAGTTCAAGGCCGATGTAGACGCCGGTGCTAACCCACGTGACATCAAGATTGCACTAGCCAAGGAGATCATTGCACGTTTCCATGATGAAGCCGCTGCCGATGCTGCCCATCAGGAGTTTATCAATCGCTTCCAAAAAGGCGCCATCCCTACCGATATTCAAGAGTTAGATATTGCTGCCGGTGAAGGGATTGCTATCGCTAACCTGCTTAAAGAAGCGGGACTAGTGAACTCGACCTCAGATGCGATGCGCATGATCAAGCAAGGTGCCGCCAAGATTGATGGCAACAAGATTGAAGATACCCGTCTTCAGTTAAATGCCGGCACTACGGGTGTATTCCAGGTAGGTAAGCGCAAGTTTGCTAAGATCACCCTGATTTAAAAATGTGGATCTAAGCGGTTAACCGCTACAGCTTGAACAACCGAAAACGGCCTGTCTCTACAGGCCGTTTTTTTGTTCTCGATGATGACTTTCACTCCCTTATGATTGTTCTTCATATTTTTATTGTCTGGATTACCGGACCCCATGCATGCCCCGTGTGAGTATCGGCGAGATAATAATGATAAAGATGCCACAGATAATTCCGGTCCACATTAAAAACTCAAATAGCTGTATGTAAGTCGCTGTCGTCTGGGCTATCGTCATCGTTTCACTGCTGCTGTCGATAGCAGCCAGTTGTCCCAGACGCATGGCAAGGGTCTCCGATAAAGCCGTGGCCAAAAACCAAACACCCATAGACAGGCCGACCACCTTATGAATTGCCAGTTTAGTTACCGCCGAAAGTCCCACCGGCGACAGGCATAATTCACCAGTAGTATGAAGCAGGTAGGCCAGCACCAACCACCACAAACTCATCTTTCCCGCCTCATCGGGGAAATGAGAGCCCAGGACGAGTACACCGAAACCTAATCCCGCTTGAATGATGCCTAAGCCAAATTTCACCGGAATATTGGGGTTTAACTTGAACTTGTCGAGCCAAACCCATAAAGCCGCAAAGGGCAGGGCCAGTAGCATGATAAATCCGGCATTGAGGGAGCCAAACTGACCCGCTGCTATCTCAATATTGAGGATGTTGCGGTCGATCACCCTATCGGCGAACAGAGTCATAGAGCCCGCAGCCTGCTCAAACAGTGCCCAGAAAACGATCGTCGATGCGATGAGCACCATCAGTACGCTCATCTGGTGCATCTCTTCTCGGGTGCCTTTGAACGCGGCATAGCCAATTAATCCTATGCCGGCTACCACTAATACGACCTGTTGAGCGGCAAAAACCACTGTCTCATGTTGGATCACTAACCAGATGAGCCCCAGACTCAGCAAGGCTATGAGGTAGATCAGCTGTTCCTTATTGATGGGCCCCAGCACTTTCTCCTTCAACAGTTGTGGATCGCCGGGTTCGGCTAACCCTTTGAGGTGTTTTTGTCCCTTGAGGAAGGTAAATAAGCCGAATAACATACCGACTCCGGCGGCGCCGAAACCATAGCCCCAGCCGAATGTTTCGCCAAGATAGACACAAATAATCGTCGCGGCGAACGCGCCGATATTGATCCCCATATAAAAGATGGTGAAGCCGGAATCCCGTCGTACATCGTCCTTGTTATAAAGCTGACCGACTATGGTGGATATATTAGGTTTTAAAAAACCGACACCGACAACAATCAAGGCTAAGGCCAGATAAAAGATGTTAAGGGCGGCTAAATCACGAATTTGAATTGTTTTGGTCAACACCGTTCCGGCGACTAGAGTCGTGCCGTCGTTGAGTGTGATATCTGAGATGAGCTCTGTGCCAGCCGCGTACTGTATGGCCTGATGACCTTCGACAGCCATCAAAAAGTGCCCCATGCAGAGCAATATTCCGCCGAATATGACAGCCTTACGCATTCCTAAATATCTGTCGGCCAACATGCCACCGATCACCGGCAATGAATAAACCAGGCCGGCATAGGCGCCTAAAACTTCCAGACCTGCACCATCGGAAAACAGGTGATATTTGGTCAGATACATAAGTAGCAGATACTTCATGCCATAGAACGAAAACCGCTCCCACATCTCAGTGGTAAAACAGATATACAAGCCCTTGGGGTGACCAAATAACTCTTCGTTAGCTGGCGGACTTTTTTCCGTAAACTCTGGAACCGACGCCATATACAGCTCCTTGAACCATGGGGACAAATAATGGCTGTATGGTTAATATTAGTCGATGGTTATGGCTGTGCGCTGTAAAGCGGACTGGTCGCATGTTTATCTTGGGCAGGAAAAGGTCTTAGCAAGGAAGAGGGGATAGATATTTCTTGGCTGACGACAAGCCCTGGAGGGGCCTGCCATCGCTTGGGGAACTGACTTTATTACTGAACAGCCAATTGATCCGCCATGGTTTGATAGTCCATCAGATCTTCGTGTTCTTTGACTCTATGAGTATCCATATCTAACTTCACCGTGGTGATCCCCGGAATGGCCAGATCGATAATTTTTCCGGGCTTACCAAATTGCTCCCCGGGACCCTTATAGTGGTAGTTGCCGATCATCACGACCAGAGAGCCCGAGTTAAACATATGTTCAATATTAAACCCATACTCGAGTACGCCTTGGTGAGCACGCTTCAGAAAGCTAAGTATATGACGTCTGCCGGTGTATTTTTTATTTGCGGTTCTGTCATTAAAAACGCTCTCCCGGTTGTAAAAATTGAACAAGGTTTTGTAGTCGTGATCGGTTAATGCCTGAATATACTTCACGGCCAGTTGCTGCTCTATGGGCATCTCTCCGGTGTTAGCCATCGAAGGTGCGCTTAAAAAAGTAAAAATTAACCAGATATATCGCAAGTTCATTGTTTGTTCGTCTTCAGATCAAATGCGGGGAGAGAAAGGTGCCATCTTATCGCGGCCAGCCTGATGGTCAAAGCGACAATTATTGCCAACACCAAGGCGTGTTTGTCGACCACCCCTAAGTGAATACTCAGGCTGTAGCAGATCCCGCCTAAGATAGATGCCGTGGCATATATTTCGGTCCTTAAGATCATAGGAATTTGACGACACAAGAGATCTCGGATAATGCCGCCTCCGACACCCGTAATCAAGCCCATGACGACGGCTATCATGCCACCTAACTCAAGACTGATGGCCTTCTCTGCACCAATGACAGTAAAAAGAGCGAGTCCAAATGCATCGGCTATGGGTAAGGTGTGTTGAGGGACTTTCTTAGGCTTTCGCACCAATAGCATAGTCAAAAGCACGGTGATTAATATGACGATGATGTAGTTCGGATCACGGATCCAAAATACCGGAGTCGTTCCCAACAAGGCATCACGAATACTGCCGCCGCCCACTGCGGTGACTGATGCTAAAACGATCACGCCGAAGGGATCCATTCGATGACGACCTGCTGCGAGTGCTCCGGAGAGCGCAAATACAGCGGTACCACACAGATCGAAAAAGTAGATCCAGTCGCTCATTGGTCCATCTCTTGCAAATGGTAATTAAGTGCATCGACAGAGATACGGATCTCCCTGACTGATAACAGCAAAGAGTAGAGCAGCAGCAACAGGCTACATCCGAAAATAACCGAGCCTATCTTATTGAGTCCGACATAGATGAAGATCATGCACACGACACATAGCGCAAAGCTCATGACCCCGGACTCCTGCATACGTCTGATTATTGTGATCCTTCGACGCAGATTTTTGAGCTGCTCACTATTAACCGGTTTACCGTTGTTGCTCAGGCTTCTTATCAGTGCAGCTAATGAGAAAAAACGGTTGGTATACGCCAGTAACAGCAAAGAGATTGCTGGAAACAGGAGTGCTGGAGTGGTCAAGGATACATGAATATGTTCAAACAAAGTTTATTGCCTATAGCGGAAATAGGGAGTTAATAAGGTGAATAATACCAATGGATTTTGTGAATACCAAACAGATTAATTTGTAAATAAGAAGTAACGGGTCTTTTAGCCTTCATATTAGCTGTGAAGATAGCGTAAACCTGCCCAGATAAGCGGCATGGATATAACGAAGAATATCCAGAGCCCATAGGTGGTGTTGGCCAGTTTGATGGCCGTTGTTATCGACTCTCCATTCGGTTTTGGGCCATAGGTTAGCTGTGCTGTATTGATTTTTATCCCGTCGAACTTCATCGGTCCACCCAGCTCTATGTTGAGTACATTCGCTGCAATAGCGCAAGTATTGACGCAGTTGTGGAATGGCATGGTATTGGGCAATGGTTTAAACAGACTTAGGATACTTTTTGGACCGCCTTGAATCGCCATACTGATATTCCATAACCAACTTGGGACGATAAAAAGGAGGGTGCTCAACAGGTAAACAGGTTTACCGAAGTAGGAAAATTTGGGATTGATGGGAGGCCAACAAAGCTCAAGTTGTTTGAGCATTCTGGTGATGAGTACCAAAGGAGCCCCACCTATACCGAAGAAGATGATCGTTGATACTGTGCCATATACCGGAGTGGTGACGAGTTTCTCTATGGTCGCCTTAGCAATACCCACTTCGCTAAGCTCCTTAGTATCACGGTAGAGCCAGGGAGAGAGGATAGCTCTTGCTCTGTTTTTTTCGTCTTGGTGCAATGCCTGTTTCACCTCTACAGCCGTCTGCTTAAAGTTTTCATCGTTCAGACAGATGTATAGGGTGGTGAATTCAAAAAACCAGGGAAACGTGGCGAGTTGCATCAGAAAGGTCATAATTGCCGAAAAGGGTAAGACCAATAAAATACAGGCTAAGGTGCCGGCGATGAGTTGCTGAGATGGCGCTCGACCCGGGTGATTGACCTTTGTAGCGAGTTCTTTTGCTAACAATCCAAACCAGACGATAGGCTGAAAGTTACGGGGGAGAGGTGCGATTTTCGATAGCAGCAAGCTGATAATAAGGATCATGGCCCCTTGATAAAAAGGACTCTCATTGAGCAGTAGTGTCGCAAACTCTGGAACCATGATCTTTACCTAAATGGCGTTAACAAATTGTATATGTAATCCATTGTACTTGTTGCATATCGCTTATTAAGCAGTGATGCTTATTATAGCTGTTTGAGAAGTGCTATCACCATTAACGCAGAATGATGGCCCGCTTTAACTATGTACTCGTCGAAATCGACGGGTGAGTCATTGTTCGCATTATCAGAAAGTGAGCGGATCACAACAAACGGCACATCGAACTGATGACACACCTGAGCGATCGCCGCCCCTTCCATCTCGCATGCCGCCATGGTTGGGAAGTTCTCTAACATGGTCTTAGTACGGACTGGATCACAAATAAAGCTGTCACCGGTACAGATTAGTCCTTCGATGGCTTTAACTTCGCCTAGGCTCGCGACGGCTTTTTGTGCCGCTCTGACCAGTGCAGCATCAGGGATAAAGGCAGCGGGTTGTTGTGCCATTTGACCAATTTCATAGCCAAATGCGGTCACATCCACATCGTGATGACGTACTTCAGATGAGATAATGATGTCACCAATAGCCAATGTATCGACAAAACCACCTGCTGAACCTGTGTTAATAATTGCGTCAGGCGCATACTTTTCGATAAGTAACGTTGTTGCGATACTGGCAGTGACTTTGCCTATACCCGAACGAGTGACAATCACTTCTTTGCCTGCAAGTTGGCCCGCTACAAACTCGATACCCGCAATCGTTGTAGAGCTTGGATTCTCCATCGACTCGACTAAATGCGCAACTTCTGGCTCCATAGCGCCAATAATACCGATTTTCATTTAATAACCTTTTTGACTACCTGACTGAATATGGACGCTAATATAACATGAGGTATCGGGTTTAGTGAAAAATCTGCTCTGGGGGCTGCCCCAGTTAAGCAAGCTTAGATTTAGTGAATTGGCTTGCGTTTCTGATATCGTACTTAATTAGTTATTGCAATAAGTCCGTAAACATAGCCTGATAACTCAAACGTTTCTGAAGTGGCAAGTTATAATATCTATAAGACTAACTTGCAGGGCATTACGACTAACCTCAGGTATTATTTCCCCTGACAGTTGTAGTTATATAGAGATTACATAAATCGTTTTTAGTTTTTTTGAATCATGAAGGGAGAGTCAGATTGAGTATTCGTTTAAAGCTATCATTATTACTGGGCTTCCTTTTTTTAGCTGCCATCTTTAACTCACTTTTTTCTTTCCAGCTAGAGAGCTATGGTGAAGAAAAACTGAAGTGGGTGCTCCATACGCACGAGGTGCTAAATGAAACACAGATACTGTCGGGTGCGATGAAAGATGCTGAAACCGGCCAACGAGGGTATTTACTGACAACTAACTCTGTTTATTTGGAGCCCTATCATAATGGTGTTCTTACCGCTAAGGAGAGCTTTGTTAAATTAAAAGCACTCACTTCAGATAACCCCAGTCAGCAACATTCTTTGAACTCAATAGAAAAGCAGATGCGGCTTAAGTTTCAGGAGATGGAGGAGACGGTTGAATTGGTTCAGGGCGATAATAAAGATAAGGCCGTTCAGATCGTAATCGAAAACCGAGGCAAGCAATATATGGATAATATCAGAAGCCTCTTCAGTTCGTTTATCAATGCAGAAACGGTTTTATTGGAACAGAGAAAAGGGGATTTCAGAGAGAGCAGAGCACAGATAACCACACTCGTTGCCGTTGAAATAGTCTTGTTTATTGGTCTCTACATCATGACTATTACCTTTTTACGGCGGAGTTTCTTCACTCCTCTGGAATTGCTGCTTGCCAGCGTAAAGAAATTAGAGGGAGGACATAAGCTAGATGTGAGTGACGTGGTTAAAAATGATGAAATGGGACACTTACTTTCAACTTTCTTTGTAATGAGTGAAAAGGTCTATCAAAGAGAGGAAGATCTCGGCTTCAAAGCTCACCATGATGAGCTAACCAGATTAAAGAACAGACTGACTATGTCTGAAGAGATTGAGGGCGCAATTGGTGGCTTGCAGGAAGTGGGGGGGATGATTGCCATTCTGTTTATCGATCTCGATCAGTTTAAGCAAATTAACGATGTTTACGGTCACGATATTGGCGATTTAGTGATTAAAGAAACCGCTTATCGTCTTAAATATGCCGTACGTGATAGCGATACGGTATTTAGGGTGGGAGGAGATGAATTTCTGGTCATCATAAGGGATATCAAAAAAATTGTAGATGTGGAAAACGTGGTAAACAATATTATCAGTGAATTTGAACAAGCTGCCAATATCGGGGGGGAAGAACTCGATATTTCAATCAGCATCGGCGTCGCAGTTTCCCCTGCCGACTCTATCGATAGAAAAGAGATAATCAAATTTGCCGATGTCGCTATGTATGCGGCAAAACTTGATGAAGGTAGCAGTTACAAAATGTTCGATAGAGGTATGTTAAGACGTGGCATAGAAACTGAGTGATTTTTACAACAGAATCTAAGGGGGCTCGCTTACCAAGGGAGTCGTATTGGGATTTTATACCACTAAGATGTAAATTTTTTGAGAAGTTCTGGGCTAATCTGGTTGCAGGTATCTATCACTTTAGGTGCTGGTGCGTTGGCAGTGAGCATGTTTAAACGAACTGATTTGTTCTCTTTTTATTGTAAGTTTGAGGGCCTATCACACTCATTGGCCGACTCTTCTCGTATATTAGTTATCTTTAGTCTACTCGTTACTTATATCAGCTCTGCTTATCGGTGGTTTTCAGAGAATGAGCCAGACTGATTGAGTTAAGCTGTTAAATTTTCTATTATTTCATTATCTAACTCCCCTGAGCCCTACGCTGGGAGATAAAGTATGAACATGCACATATCGGCATACCATTAAACAGGATGATAAATTCAATGACAAAAAAAATTATATTAGACACAGATCCGGGTATCGATGATGTAATGGCGATCCTGTTCGCAGAGGCGCATCCAGATATTGAGCTGATGGCGATCACTACGATTTACGGTAATGCGACTATCGAAAATGCCACGCATAATGCCCTATTTTTAAAAGAAAAGTATAAGCTTAAGGCCGATGTGGCTATGGGAACTGATAAGCCATTGATACGACCATCTGTCGGGGCTACAGTTGTTGTACACGGTGAAGGAGGGCTTGGTGATGTGGTTGTGCCTTCGAAGGTTAGTGCCGTGGCGGATGCTAGACCCGCGTATCAATATATTATTGATGCCGTAAAAGCCGAGCCCAATGAGATCACGCTGGTGGCTATCGGTCCTTTGACTAATCTGGCGCTAGCCCTGCAGGCTGAGCCTGAGATCGTTAATCTGGTCAAGGAAGTCGTTATCATGGGCGGTGCATTCGGGGTGAATGATCACCGCGGTAATGTGACCCCTTATGCCGAGGCCAACATTCATGACGATCCTCATGCAGCCGACATCGTTTTCAGTGCCTCCTGGCCCGTAGTGATTATTGGTCTGGATGTCACCGAGCAGAGCTTCTTTACCGCAGAGTACCTGGACAAACTTTGTGATGAAGCCGGTGAAGTCGGACAATTTATCTGGGATGTCAGCCGTTTTTATCTTAAATTTTATAAAGAGAAAGTCGGTCTGGACGCCTGTCATGTCCACGATCCCTCAGCCATCGCCTATGTGATCAAGCCTGATCTGTTTACTCTCAGGGAGGGACCGGTACGTGTGGTAACCGACGGGCCAGCTGAAGGCATGACCATACAGAAGTTTGATGGTCGTAAGTATCTCCATGACGAATGGGAGAAACATACACCGCAGCGTGTTGGGGT
>SDWK01000374.1 GCA_004195335.1 Shewanella sp. | reverse complement strand
GATCCTGCTGTTTGTGCGGCGCAAGCCTAGCGTGGCTGTCGCAAAGGGATCCTCGGAGGATCTGCCACTCAAGGAAAAAAATGCCCGCAAGGCTGCCATTCAGGCGGCGCGTAGCCATGATCCGCAGGCAACCCGCCAGGCCCTGCTCGCCTGGAGTCGCATCCTCTGGCCTACCGCGCTGGGGAGCCCCTATGAACAGCTGTGCCGGACCGTAGAACCGGGCCTGCGCCAGGAGCTGGAGAGACTCGATCAGTCACTGTACGGCCCTGCACGAGGGGGGTGGGACGGTCAGCGGTTAGCCGAGTTGTTTGGCTACTGGCAACCGGCGTCGAACACCCCGGACAAGGCGCGCCTGCCTGAGCTTTATCCCTGATTTTTGCGGTCGTGTATTTAGTCGATAGTTATAATTGGGAAGCGCCTCCAGCCCGTGGGCGGGAGGCGTCTCGACCTGTCGAACATTTCTGATGTTTCAAGCCGATTACATTGCTGAGCGAATAATGCTGTGGTAGTTTAAGCGCCTTGGCAACTTTGATTCAATGAGGGGCGAGTAATGGTGGGAAAATTAAGCAGTATTAGATAAGACGTTTTTGGTCATTGGATCGAGGCGTATTTTTTGTTTTTGGGGAAATAGGGAAGTGTCTCTAGTTCCCCAGATTAGCAATTCGATCAATACTTAATATTTAAGATGTGACCCTATGGCTTTACGAAGTAATCTAAATGCTATTCATCTCAAGTGAGAGCCAGGCATCTCTTGTATGTGCAATCATTTCATGTATCGCGTCACATTTAGTACTGCACAATGCACAACCATCTACAGCAAGAGCATAAAACGAATCAGAAGAGAGAGTAACACTCTTCCCCGATATTTTTCGTGTGATTGACTTTACAAGGTTTATGGAGGTGTGGGTTATGAAATGCCCCTTTATGATGTGCCAGATATTTCTCTGATCAGCTTCTATCATTTTGGATACGGTTTCAATTTCGTTATTGTCGAAATTGCCCTTAATGGAGTCTATGTGACTTGTTATTTTTTTGTCACACAGGTATGGAGATGTCTTATTGGATAGGAAGCGGCAGCAATTATCACCCAATACAGTTAGACTCTTAGAGTATTTAATATTTGCTATGTCGTATTTTAAAAGTTCGGTTGATTTTGTCATGAAATCCAACTCCCAAGCATCGATAACGTCACTGATGTCACGACGTTTTCTTGAAAGTTTAGTAATTATCCTGGAAAGTGAAGCTTTACAGTAAAGTATATTTTCAATTGAGTGCCCGTATGTTCTTAGTAGTCTATTGCACTGTTCCTCAGTTTCAACATAATCACTGTAGTCTCTGTCTGTTGCGACAATTATTTGTGCATTCTCGGAAACTATTTTATCTACTTTCTCCCTTAGTTGATCTTTTCCCCCTACGCTTTCGATATGATAACTACTAATTTCTGATAAATCGAATATCTGAGACCAAAATTCCTCGTCATCATCACCTTCAACGAATACGGAAAAGTTAGAAGAATGAAAAAAAGAAAGTACGTTTAATGCCTCTACGGAATAATTAATTGTGGACATTTAGAAGGCCTTCCATTTGTATTAAATTTGATGGCCATCTGCCTGCTATTTCCGGTGAATGTGTTGCAACAATTAATTGAGTATTGCGATTAATAGTTCTTATCGCTCCTAGAAGCTTTCTTTGCCAGGATACGTGTAATGAAAGTTCGGGTTCGTCAGCAATAAGAATATATTTTTTACCTCTTTGTAGTAATGTTTCTGTTAGCAAGATTATGATTTGTTTTTCTCCAGAAGAAAGGTCATGAATGTCGACATCTACATTGTCTTTACTTATAGAAAGAGGCCCTTTGCTTGATGGTTTAAAATCAAAGTCTTTATCATCAATAAATTCTCTTAGAGTGGTTGAGAATATTTCAATAGGATTGAATATTTTTTGTTTGAATGATTCAAGCTTTGTTGATAGATCAACAATATGTCGTGTTCTGTAGTATAGCGAAAGTGGCATTACATCTGCGACGAAGTAGGTGTTTGATTCGTTTGGATTTTTGAGTTTCTCGACCGATTCACCTATTCTTTTGATATGCTCATGTATTTTATGATTGATTTCGTCACCTTTAACCCCTAATTCACGGTAAACAACAGTGAGCTTATCTTTTAACTTTTCAAGATCAATTTTTGTGATCTCTTCAAGGTTGAAGGAGTCAAACTCCTCACTGAAAAGCATAGATGTTAGAACATCTCTTTGGAATACTTGTGACAATTTTCCTGACTTTGATTGCAGTTCAAGCATGTATCTAGTCAACTGTTCCATTAAGCCATTTAATCGAAGGTCGATAGGGTTAATTTTTTGGTTCAATGATTTTTTTTTGTAATAGTAAATATCCTGTTCAACCTCTTTTTCAATCATGTCTCTGTGTACAGAAAGCCAACAGATACTAGCGATCTCATTTAATTCTTCTTTTACCTCAGTAACCATTTCTTCATGTCTTGTACTTAATCGTCGCCTGCGAGTATTTTCAGTTTGAAGTAGTGGCAGATTAAATACTTTTTTACTCACTCTATAAGTTATTGTTTCGTTATGTGATTTATCTATTTTTTTTTCCGCGGTGATTGTTCTTTGTTTCCCCTTGCTTGCGAGAATAAACCTTGCCTTTTTGAAGTTCATTGACCAGAGCATATCTAGATCAACTGTCAAT
>SDWK01000090.1 GCA_004195335.1 Shewanella sp. | reverse complement strand
GCTCTTTAACACACAAAATTATGGCCACCAGGGTTCGATCCTTGGTGGCCTTTCTTGTGCTGTTGGGCGATTAGACTGAGAAGCGAACAAAATGTTAAAATGTGAGTGGGTAGACAAGTAACTGTTTGCCCACTGAAAGACATTGCCCCGTAGTCATCTCCCCTCCTTTGATTGCGGGGCTTTTTTCTTAAATGTCAGGGTTAGTAAGAATTTCGCATTTCGGCCAATCTGAACAATTCAAAACAATGTGAGAGGATAAATAAGAAACCCATACCCTTGAACTCAACACTCTACTGATGTAAATTAGCAATGTCTTATTGATGTAGGTTTATGAGAATAACGGGGGAGTTAAAATGAAAATGTCACAACAGGCTATCTTGCATATTGAAGACGATCCCAGTCTGGCAAACGTGGTTAAGTTGTCCTTTGAGAGTTTTGGTTTCAAGGGAGAAATAATTCATGCGACCTCCGTTGATGAGGCATGTTGCATACTCGCGGAAAGAGAACGTAAGAAATCGCCTGTAGACTTAATCCTATCAGATGTGCAACTCCCCGATGGAAAAGGCTTGGATCTGCTGCAATGTATTAAGGCCAGCCCCACCTGGCATAAAACACCAGTAATTATTCTTTCTGGTGAGTGCTCACCAGATATCATCTCAGAAGCTTATGCGTTGGGGGCTAACTGTTACTTGAGTAAATTCCCGAGGAAAGGAAAAGTGTTAAACCACTTTCGCTCCCTGTATCAGTTTTGGATCGAAAACGCATTAATTCCTAAGACTTCATTTGTTGCAGGCATTCAGAAAGTTTTGTGTAATGCGGTTCGATTGCGAGCTCGAACCGCTCAATTCTACATTGAAATGTCCAAGTCAGCAGTTACAGCGACCGAGCAGGAATCGTTTTGGCTTGAGCGAGCGATGGTTGAGGGAAATTTGTCAAGTCTGCTGGTTTTTTTACAAGGACTGATTAGTGACAACGATGTTCCGTTAGAACTCAGTGAACGTTTTTCCAATATGCAAATCAATGTTGAGATGGCTTTAGTTAGAGCAGAACAGGTTAATATGAATCGCTCTCATGCTGTGAGCTTTGAGTCTAGCAATTCAGTTTTGGAGTTGGTTGAAGCGTGGGACGAGGATATTTTTGCCGAGCTCTTTGGGATTATCTTCCCATTGAATCAATCAGTCTCTGAGGCATTGCGGTCGAGAGGTTCTAATCAGTTGAAAGAGATAGCGAATTACGTTCTCACAGAATCGGAGGACTCTGAATTAGTTAAAAGAGCCGAATTTCTCCACGAGATTGCTGCCCGTCTAGGAGGAATGTCGGGTGGAGCACAATGCGTGGCGACCTAATACCCATAACACTCTAGAATATGGGCTGTAAAAACACGAAAGCCCTCTATCTTCTCGTGTTGGGGACTTTCTTATAAGTCACGACTTGTGAGAAGAAAAACGGCTTCTTATTGATAGAGACATTCAGGAAGACAAAACTATGGCCACCTGGTGACGGGTGGCCTTTTCTGTTTGGTCATGTAGACTGGTAGTATATCTATAGTTGTTGTTTTGTAAAAAATCTGATTTGACGTAGGATCTTCAATGCCATTCAGAGTAAACGTTGAACTAAAGATTGTTCTGTCTGCCTGATGACTAAGAAGTCTTTGAACCTTTTTCTCTCCCTAGACAGCGTCGCAAAATTCAAGCGGACAAATGGTTGGGTTGTTGTCGGGAAAGATCAACTTAGAGGCTTAAAGAAAAACAATGACTATCCTCTCTATGCAGAGCGCAGTGCCTAAGCATGAAATTAGACTCTGTCTCTCATATCTCACAATCAATCAGATATAAATGAGGATCACTCTATGTTTGCGGCTATGGTGCGAATGTCAGTATCAATAATCGCAATGATCAGTCTGTTCGGAACCCAAGCTGCATGTGACAGCACTGAGAAGACGGCGCCCCCTGCTCCCGGGGTCGCCACGGACCGTCCGGTCAAGCAAATCGAGTTCAGCTCTGGATCGCAGCTCGAGCAGCTCATCAACGAACTCAACTACACGCCAGAGGCGTGGCAGGCTGGCATCCGCGAATTGCCCAAAATGTACATCACTAACATCCCTCCTCGCTGGCGTGATAAGACCTCCAAAGAGCTCGATGTGGTGACCAAGAAGCGGGTCTTCTTCCGGCTCATAGGCCCACTGGCTCTACACTCTAATGAGCTCATTCAGGCGGACAGGGATCGGCTCTTATTGATCATCAAAAAGCTGCGCGCAGGCACTCCGGTCAGTTCCGACGACCAGACTTTCTTGCGAGAAACAGCAGCTGCTTACAAAGTGATTGAGAGGGAAGCCGATCTTACCGATCACTCACTGCACGACAAGTTGCTCCGTCGTGTCGATACCCTGCCACCGTCTCTTGTGCTAGCCCAAGCCGCTGAAGAGAGTGGTTGGGGAACCTCCCGATTCGCCGCCGCGGGTAATGCACTGTTTGGTATGTGGACTTGGGATGGAAAGGGCGTCATGCCGTTGCAGCAGCGCTCCGAACTTGGTAACTACAAGATCGCCTCTTACGAGACGCCGCTACAGTCGGTTATAGCCTACATGCACAACCTGAACACGCACCAAGCCTACAGGGCTCTTCGGGTACGGCGGTCCGAGCTTCGCAAGGCAGACACCAAGGTGACCGGATGGGAGCTTGCAAAGAAGTTGATTAAGTACTCCGAGCG
>SDWK01000088.1 GCA_004195335.1 Shewanella sp. | reverse complement strand
GTTATTGCCATTCTACGCGCACAGGAGTCCATAGTTCCTGAGAGAGAATTGCGCCTGATAGATATGGGCTGCGGATCCGGGAACATCAGTTGTGCGGTCGCATTTGCTGTGCCCAGTGTCAGAGTTTGGGCTTCAGACCTCACAGAATCATGTGAGGTCTTGACTCGAGCCAATGTCACATTGCAAACGCTTCAGGACCGGATCGAAGTCACGCAGGGAGATCTGTTTGAGCCACTCCGCGGTAAAAGGCTCGAAGCCACAATAGATGTTGTGGCAATGAATCCTCCATATATCGCCTCGTCGAGTCTTGAGAAGCATCGAGCGGAACTGCTTCTGCATGAGCCTCGAGCGGCTTTTGACGGCGGGCCGTATGGGATTTCAATCCATTCCCGTCTCATCCGCGAGGCACCTGATTTTCTCAAACCTGGCGGGTTTTTGCTGTTCGAGTTTGGTGTGGGACAGGCCAGGCAAATCCGATCTCTTGTGGAGCGCTCGAAACTGTACTCAGAAATCAGATTTGTAGAGGACCAAAACGGCGAACCAAGAGTTGCTATCTTGAAAAGCCTGGAATGAAGGGAGGGAATATGATTCCTGGAATTGCGAAAACGGTCATGTTGCTGGTGATGCTGAGTGGTGTAACCATGCTGATAGCATGTAGTGAACTCAAGAACGGAGAAAATATAATGCCTGCAACAGATCAAGTCACTGCTGCAGAGTGGCAGGCCATAACGCATAAGCGGATACTTTTTGGCCATCAGTCGGTGGGTAACAATATCCTGTCAGGCGTAAAGACTCTGGCGGATGGGGCAGGAGTCAGCCTGCAGATCATGGAATCTCGAAATGCTCCGACAGACTTCGGCATTACTCACTTCAAAATTGGTAAAAATGAAGACCCGCAGTCGAAAATTAAAGATTTTGAGAATACGCTGGCTAGCGGGGACGTTCAGGGTGCAGACATTGCTTTAATGAAGTTGTGTTATATCGACATGCAAGGTGACACCGATGCGAAGAAACTGGCAGAAGAGTACATCTCCAGCCTTGAACGTCTCAGCCAACAATTTCCCAAGACGGTTTTCATCGCCGTCACCTCGCCGATTAGAACGGTGCAGCGTGGTCCTAAAGCCTGGTTGAAGCGTTTGTTCGGGCGCGAACCGGGGGGGTATGCTGATAATTTTCGCCGCCAGGAATTTAACACGATTCTGCGGAACAAGTATGGTCTCAAGAGACGTCTCTTTGATGTGGCGAAGTTTGAAGCAGAAGGTGCCGGTAGCCATATATACAAGGGGCAACCTTTGGAGTCGTTGAATCCGGATATGACCAGCGATGGTGGCCATCTCAATGCAAATGGTGAACAGTTTATTGCAGCCAAGCTGCTGAAATTGTTAGCCGGAATTCCTGCGCGAAAGTAACGAGACCATGTTCGAGAATTTGCGTCAGGATGCCCTTTTCTACCACCACCTTCGTTTCTCCGGGCGACAGATAACATTCTTATCGATGGCCAAGGTGGTATCCGGCTCGCGCGGACTGTTAGTTGTTGCCGTGCATCGAATGTGCTTTCGCTATACTCAGGTGAGCCCTAAAGGGCTTAAACGCTGGTTGTATTGCATGGTAGTTCATTTGGGCAGCTATCTCTCCAGGGTTCTGGCCAAAAGTTACATTTTACCAAGTACTCAGTTTGAGCCCGGAGTTTATCTGTCTAATCGCGGGCACATCATTCTCGGCGCTCTGTCAGTTGGGACAGGCACGATTATACATGAGCGTGTAACCATCGGGAGGAATCTTCAAAACAAGACCACTCCGGAGATCGGTCGAAATGTCTGGATTGGTACCAATTGTGTGATCAGTGGCGACATAAAGATAGGTAACGGTGTGACGATTCTACCTAACTCTGTGCTAACCAAGAATTTACCGTCTGGAGTTATGGTACAGGGGAATCCCGCGAGAATTGTAAAGCGCGACTTCGATAACAGTGCATTACGGAATACATTGACCACCGATGTTTGTTCTTTTTCGAACATATGGAACAAAGCATGAGATCATCTTTGTTGTCTGACATACGTGCAGATATACTTCGCCTTCAAAGGTTTGATAAACGTGTTCTAGCACGATTGATCTGGGACTCCCCAGGACTGAAGGTAGTGATCATTTACCGGTTGGGACATTGGCTGTTTAGTATAGGCAAGAATCCTTTGTGGTGGCCGTTATTGTTGATTTTAAAACCTGTCTATTGGGTATTTGTTGCCTACATGCGCTTTTCAAGTGATATTTTCATCTCGAGCTCCGCTGAAGTTGGCCCTGGCTTGTATATTGGCCATTTCGGGGGTATACGTCTGAGTAACTGCCGTCTGGGAGCGCATTGTTCAATCCATCAGGCAGTCCGTTTAGAGCCCATGCCAGGGAGTAATAATGGCCCGATAATTGGCGACAAAGTATGGATCGGGGCGCACGCCTGGATCCAGGGCCATTTCCAGATAGGTGACGGTGCAACAGTTGGAGCAGGAGCTCAGGTGACGCAGGATATCGCAGCAGGTTGTCTTGTGCTGGGAAATCCTGCGCGAGTGATGCAGAGGGATTATGACAACAGTAGTTTTTTATAATGTAACTAGATTTCAGGTAACACGAATCGATAGACCAGATATAAATTGCCAAGTTTTAAATTAGTTTAGGGGAACTTATTTTGAAAGATTTGCAAAAAACGCCGTATATCTC
>SDWK01000894.1 GCA_004195335.1 Shewanella sp. | reverse complement strand
CTTTATTGCTATTGGGAAGCCATTGTTGGCAGAAAAAATAATTGAAAATTTGATAATCCAAGGTGGCCATTCCAGCAGTGTTAGAATTGCATATTCGCAAGCACTTTCCTATACAGGCCAGCTTGATGAAGCCATGAAGGTGATGGACGATGCCAGGAAGTTAGAAAAGACGAGCGCAAATTACCGTGAATCGCTTCGTTTATATGTGTTAACCGGGAGGTATGATCAAGGCTTCAATCTACTTAAGGATGCACGGTGCAGAAAAATTGACCTTGGAGATATGCATCCACGGAAAATTTATTTCGGTTGCAGAATGGTTAAGGAGGCATTAGAAACTTTTACCCAATTATCTATTAAGGATACGGTCACGACCTACTATCCTGATAAATATTTTCATAGCGGAATACAGGCGACAGAAACTGACAAATTAATTGCGTTATCTATATTTGGCCCCGGTGATGAAATGAGATTTGCCAGTATTTACAATATGCTGCCAGCAAAACTTGTTCAAAAAGATATAACCATAAGTTGTGAACCGAGAATGCTTAATATATTTAAACGATCTTTTGAAAATCTGAAATTCGTCCCGGTATCTCGTCCGAGAGATAGTGAACGGATCAACTTGCATGATTATACGAACGTATTGGGTTCAGATTTAATACGCGTTATTGACAATACCGCCACTGAGGCAATCAGAAATTCAGATCATGTCATGCTTGTAACCGATATACTGCATGAATGTCTGCCTACTTATGATTCATTCCCAGGCAGAGCTTATCTCAAGCATGATGTTTCTCAGGCAGATGGTTATCGTAAGAAACTACCCAGAAATGCGAAATTAGTAGGATTAAGTTGGCGAAGCAGTTTGACCACCCACTCCCGTAATGAACACTATTTTACGGTGGAAGAGCTTGAGCCGATATTTAAAATTGACAGTTTGCAGTTTGTTAATTTCCAGTATGACGAATGCCAGGAGGAATTGGATTGGATTGAAAAACGTTATCCAGGAAAGGTCATCAATATTGCAGAAATTGACCATTACAACGATTTCGACAGTGTGGCGGCTTTGATGAAATGCATGGACTTGATGATCGCCCCTGCAACAACAGTCGTTGAGCTTGCGGGTGCATTAGGCTGTCCAGCTTGGCTCCTCTCTAATTCGTCAGAGCTGCATTGGCGCAAAATAGATGAACGCGGCACTGATGTCTGGCATAACAGTATTACCCATATCGAAGGGGCTGTGTTGGGTAACAAGGTTACTTTGATCGATCAGTTATGTTCGAAACTCTCTTCTTTTGCAGGGGAGGAATTGCACACAGTTAATGCTGATGCATTTATTTGTCAGGAGGTAGCGGCGCTATGACGGTAACAATAAGTGAAAATGAGACAGAAAAGGCCCAAGTTGAAATAATTAGCGCATTAATAAGTGGTAAACAGTTTATGGAAGCCGCTGTTGCCGCTGTTGATTGTTTTGAAATATTCCCAAATAGTGTAGCAATTCAAAGGCAATACGCTTTAATTGCACAAGCACAAAGAGATTGGTCATCTGCTATTGGCAGGTTGGTAAAACTTTTAAAAATGGAGGGCTGCAAGCCTTCTGCAGGGACTTATGTCGGTTTAGTGCAAGCATATCGAAATGCTAAACGGTTTGAGCAGGCTGAGTCTGTTGCTTGCGAGGGTCTAGAAATTTTCCATGATAATGCTTCGATACAAAGCGAGTATGCCTGGAATGCGGAGACGCAAAAGAACTGGTCAGTTTCAATGGAAAGATTGGAGAAGTTACTGGCATTGCAGGGAGTTCACGCCAGAGATAAGACTTATGTCCGTTTATCTCAGGCTTATAGAAGATCTGGGCTAATCGACAAGGCGAATGCAATCATAGCGGAGGGGTTTATAAGGTTTCCGCAGAGCATTAGGGTCAAAAATGAGGCTACAGCTAGCACCGATGGCCAAGTTACGGAAAAAAGCTTTATCAATCCCTATCAGGGCCTTAGTGATGAAAAATTCTGGCGAACAGGAGTAGTCGACGCTATCTCCAGCAATGATGGGATTGAAAATATTTGGACCCCGAAATTTCCTGTAGATAAGGAAACAAGGTTTCTGACTACGGGGTCATGTTTTGCACAGCACATCAGTAAGTGGTTAGTCAAAAATGGGTATAAATGGGTAGATTCAGAGCCAGCCCCAGTTCACGCAAGCAAGCAGGAGATAAAAGATGCAGGATATGGTGTTTTTTCATTTAGGACTGGAAATATATATACTGCCGCTCTTTTAAGGCAATGGATCGCGCAAGCAACTCGTTCAATTCCAATGATAACTGATAGTTATTGTTGTGATGGTGTATTTTATGACCCCTTGAGACCATTGATCCCGGCCGCTGGCTATCTGACCGAAGCAGAACTCCACAGCGCCAGAGTTAAGACCTTTGATAGCATTTTGGACTCTATACGAAATTCTGACGTATTTATATTTACGTTGGGGTTAACTGAGGCATGGGTCAACAAGGATGGATACGTTTACCCCGTATGTCCCGGAACAATTAAGGGAATTTTCGATAGTGAAAAACATTTCTTTGTTAATTACTCCTATAGCACAATATTGGATGATTTGATATCTGCAATAGAAGAAATGAAAACAATCAATCCTAAAATTAAGTTCTTGTTGACGGTTTCACCTGTACCTTTAACAGCAACTGCGTCTGAACATCATGTTC